>JBGTDH010000030.1:0-2186 GCA_041748435.1 Pirellulales bacterium | reverse complement strand
TGCCGGGACCGGGCACCACTTGCACCAAGCAGGGCACGCCCAGCAGCCAGCACGCGTCGGGAGCTTCCTCCAGCTTGCGTGGCGGCGCTTTTTTGGGCTGACCGCGACGCCGGCTCGTCTTGCTCGCAGGGGCTTTCCCGGAGAATACCGGATACAGGCCGTCTGCCGCCACCGCTCCCCGCGCTTGCATCCGCACGCCGGAGATCGGAATCACCACGTCGGCATCGACCAGCAAGCGATTCAGGTACAGTGGCTCTCCCGCCGCCGTGGCCGCCAGATACGCCAGCTCCTCGCGCTTGGTGGGATTGTGAACGATCACTCGAATGCCCGCGGCCGCCGCCAGCCGGCCGTCTTCGGGCGAAGCGTCACTCACCAGCAGTGTGAGGTCCGCGGGCAAAAACTCCCATCGCAGCAATTGCTCGATCACGGCCTGCGCCATCTCGGCGCCGCGGGGCACCTGGGGCATCAACGAGATCGCAACCTGGTCGCTCGGAAGAATCGCCTGACGCAACGAGGGGGCATCCAAGGGATTCGTCAGAGCCTGCTCGACGGCGAGCGATAGATCAGCCACGGGCGTGAGAGGGTTGCTGCAGAGGGTGAACTGCGTCTCGCTGCCGTCGTCGAACTTAAGGCTCGAAGTCAGACCGTATTTCAACGCCAACGTCATGAGCGATCGCGTCTCGGATGGATCACACTTCCCGTAACGACATCGCGCCAATAGGAGGGCACGGCTTCCCAGGCAGACAGGTAGGCAGGTTCCAGCGGGGCCTGAATGTAGATGTCCGGCACGAGGAACAAGGGCATCTCGGGTAACTCGTCCCCGACGGCTACGGGCTCGATGAATGCCTGCGGCCAGGAGTTCGCGCTGTACGATGCCAACGTCAGCGGCTTGTCCGGCGGCAAGACGAACGCGTTGTCAATGAACTCGTCCCAGATCGTCTTATGGATACCCTGCGGATCGCGCGGCCCGGGCGGAAACAGGTCCAGAACCATCAGGTGGATGCCCGCGCGCAACAGCTCGACGCTCTTCTCCACGAACGCCACCAGGCCGTTGTGGCTGTTCTTGTTGCCGGGCGAAACGATTTCCACAACGGCAATGACACGGTGGTTGCTGACATGGCGAATCGTCACGGCCTTGGCCTTGGCGGCATACAGGTCCGGTTCGGCGCTTAAGTGGAAGCGGACCCTAGGCACGGCCTTGGCCAACGCGATGCCCTGAGCAGGGGGCGGCAGATCCGGCGCGTCCTTATCAGGCGACTGCAGCGTTAGTACATCCGGCCCGAGGCCGCCAGCAATCTGCTCCGCCAACGCATAGTAATCCGGCGGCAATAACCCCGCATTCAAGGCGCGCTTAATCTCCGTAATCCATGTGTGATGGAAATCGTGGAAGATGCCGGCGTCGACGCGTGTCCAATTGTGGATGGGCATAGTGCGATTATACCGCGGAACGAATCACTTGCGTCAGCCGGGCTGCGAGATCGGCTTCGCCGGAAAGAAACCGCACACCGATTCCTAAGGCCCATAACGAGTGCCGGCCCAATTGTGTCAGACCAATTTTCACTAGATCTTTGTGCGTGCAAACGATGGCGGCCACGTCCAGAGCGTTGCCCCAAGCGATCAACTGCTCGATGTCGGACCGTGCGTAGAGATAATGATCCGGGTACTCGCGAAAACCGGTGACCTGGCAGCCGATGGTTTCCAACGAGTGACGAAAGCCCGCCGGATTGCCGATGCCGCAGAAGGCGGCCACGCGGCCTCCCTGCAAAGAGTCTAACGACGCGCGCTCGCCTTCCGCGGAGAGCAGCGCTTGCGGCTCGTGAGAGATTTCGATCCACGTCGCTGCCGGTGCGTGGCGTTTCACCACGTCACGCACAACCTCGCGCTGCTGGGCCGTCGCCATTTCAGCCCGGGACAGCGCCACGATCTGCGCTCGGGCCAATCCGCTGACCGGCTCACGCAGCAGGCCGCGCGGGAAGACGTGGCCATGTCCGAACGGCTCGCACGCATCGAGCAGCACGATGTCCAAGTCTCGCGCCAGGCGGCGATGTTGGAAGCCGTCGTCCAGTAGAATCGCCTGGCACTCGAACTCCTCGATGGCCAACCGGGCGGCGGCCACGCGATCCGGGTTCTGAAGATGCGGCACGTCGGGCAGTTGCTGTTCTAGCTCGAGCGCCTCGTCGTTGCGC
>JBGTDH010000029.1:0-4227 GCA_041748435.1 Pirellulales bacterium | reverse complement strand
CTGTCCAAGACCTCGCGCGCCGCGACGTGAGCAATTCGAGCCATGCTATGGACCTCTCAATGAACGAGCATCTCGCGGCAACGATCTAACACTGCCGACCAGGCGCCGGGCTTGTCGCGCAGCAAGCCGCGGCAGAGCAAGCGCACGGAGTCGCGTCGCGGAGAATCCAATAGGTACTCGACCTTGCTTTTGCCGTCGATCCGCGACCACGCGCAGCCGGCGAAGTTCCGAATGCCCCGTGCCACCAGGGCATCATACTCCGCCTGGTCGATGCTGCTCGTCATCGTCGCGAGATAGTGTTCCCAGAATCGCTCCGTGAGCGTCAGGAACCGCTCGTGGTCCGGCGCATGATCCACGGCCTTCAGCACCAGATGACTCAGGAAGAATCCCAGGTCGAAGGCCGGATCGCCGTAATGACCCGTCTCAAAATCGACCATCATCAAACCGTGCGGGTAGACCAACAGATTCTTGGGGCTGAAATCGGCATGCACTAAAGATCGCGGATGACTCTCGACCGAGGAAATCAATTCTCGCATCAGCTCCTCGGCCTCAACATCCACGGCCGCAACCGTGCGATAATAAGGATCGATCCGCAGTTCGTCGAACAGTTGCCGATCTCCCAACCGGCAGGCCACGTCGTCGCTGCCCCAGGTGCGGCCATGCAATAGCGCCAACAGGGTGCCGCATTGCGCCGCGATTTCACCCTCGGCCCGGCCGGCCAGGAGCTGCGACTTCCACACCTCGTGCTCTCGCGGCGCGGCCGTCATGGCAAACGCATAACAGGTCCGATCCTCGAACAAGATCCGCGGCGTTTGGATCGTCCCTTGCTCGCGCCTCAACACGTCCTGACATACGCGCAGCACCTCGACCTCGCGCCAGATGCGCTCCACGCTGGAGAACCACGGTTGCGGCGTGCGCAACTGCGGCCGCGCCTGCTTCAGCACAAAGTCCGCACGCGTCTTGTCGACGAATTGCACATACAGCACCTCGTTCGACACGCCGCCGGCCAGTGCCTCGATCCGCACACGCTCCGTCGGACCGATGGCGCAACTGGTGCGCAGATACTGCTCCGCATTGGATTCATCCAGATCGTGCATCTAGACCACAATGCCGGAGAGCGAAGTCACGAACGGCAAATCCCGCGCGAGCTGGTTGACGAGCGCTTGATCGGCAGTCACGAGTTGGCGCTGTTCGCGCTCCGCCAACGCCACGTAAAGACAATCGTACACCGCCCGCCGGTATCGAATCGCAAGCTCCAGCGCGGGCGCGACGAGTGCCGCGGCGGGAAAGAGCAACGCTATCTGTGCGTGAATTGCGGTAAAGCCTTGCCGCGCCTCGTCGGCTGTCAGCAGTCCGCGCATGGCTGCGGCCTTCCCCAGCATGTTTGCGACTTCCGCTAAGAACCAATCGGGCGCAACCAACTCGTGAACTCCCTGCACGTGCGCATCCAGCAGGCGCAACGCGCGATCCGAATCGATTTCGGGAATCACCCACCTCGCCGCGACGGACGAATCTACGACGTAACGCATCAATTGTCTCGGTCTTCCCGCAACAGCGGAACTACGATATCCAACTCGCCATGTCGACGCTCGATGGCGTCACGTATTCGATCCAGCGTCTGCCGCGCATCCATCCTTGGCGGCTCGTGCAAAGCCGTGACGAAATCCAACACTGCCTGTTGCTTTTCGGAAGACAGATATCGCAGCTTTTCTACGACCGAATCGACTGTGGACACCGTGATCCCCTATGATCCGTTGGTGAAGTTGCGACGCGCCTTCGGCGCGAGTCCGAGTCAATTCTAGCCTCATCGATCGGCGCGGGCCACGCCGCGAATCGCTATTTGTCCTTGATCGCCGCCTTCAACCCCGGCACGTCGGCGGCGCCGGTCGGCACCGTGATCGAAGAATCGGCAAACGCTTCGCCGATCGGCTCCACGCGGCCGCCGAGGTGTTTGCTCAAAAACGCTTCCGTCACGGCGTAGAACGAGAGTTGATTCTCTGGCCGCGCGAAGCCGTGCCCCTCGTCGGGATAGAGCACATAGGTGACCGGAATCTTGTGCTGCTGCATGGCCTTCACAATCTGGTCCGCCTCGGATTGCTTCACCCGCGGGTCGTTGGCGCCCTGACCGATCAGCAGCGGCTTGCGAATGCGATCCACCAAACCCAGCGGCGAGCGCTCTTCCAGGAACTTCTTGCCCTCCTCGCTGGTGTAGTCGCCCACGCGATCGCGGAACATCTGCACGGCCGGCTGCCAATACGCGGGTATGGTGGCCAACAGCGTGAGAATGTTCGAGGGGCCGACAATATCGACCCCGCAAGCAAAAACGTCCGGCGTGAACGTGAGGCCGACCAGCGTGGCATAACCGCCGTAGCTGGCGCCCATGATGCCCACGCGCTGGGGATCGGCAATCTTCTGATCGATGGCCCATTTCACCGCATCAAGCAAGTCGTTGTGCATCTTAGCGGCCCACTCGCGGTTGCCGGCGTTCACGTGTTGTTTGCCAAAGCCGGTCGAGCCGCGGAAGTTCACGCTCAACACGGCGTACCCGCGATTGGCCAGCAATTGATGCTCGGAATCGTAGCCCCATTCGTCGCGAGCCCACGGTCCGCCATGTACGGTAAGCACCAGCGGCAACGGCTTCGTCGGGCGGGCTGCATCGGAAGCGGTGCTGCCCAGAGGCAGGGTCAGGTAGCTCACCAGCTTCATGCCGTCGCGGGCCGGAATGACCACCGGGTGCATGCGGGCCAGCTTCACTTCTTCCAAGTCTTTGCGATTGGTGAACAGGAAATGCGCCTTCTTGGCCGCGCGATCGTAGCGGTAGTAGCGCGCGGGTCCGTTGTCCAACAGGTACGCCACCGACCATTGTTGGTTGTCTTGCGTCTGGCTGGTGATCTCCATTTCGCCGTCGGCCACGGTTCGCAAATACTCGAAGTCGGCCTTCACGCTGGGGTCGAGCACTTGCCACTCCTTGCGCGCGTACGTGAACGAGGCGGCCAGGATCGTGTTGTCCGTCGGATGGCTGAGAATGCCGTCGACATCGGCCAGGTCGCTCGACGCGATGACCCGCGTCTTGCCCGTGGCGATCTCCATCGCCGCCAGAGCGCCCGTGTCGCGGCCGCGGGAATCCATCAGATACAGCGTTTGGCCGGCTTTGTCGAAACCGACCGGCGACGTGGTGAGCGTGTCCTGCATGGGCACTTTGAAGAAATCGACCCAGCCACTCTTGCCATCGGACCTCTGCACCAGATTGCCGCCATCCTCTGTGAACTTGATGCCGAAACGAACCTGGAGATCTTCGTCGGTGATGAAATCGGAGAAGCCGGGGTTCTTGAGCACCAGCTCGCGCTCTCCACTGCGGATGTTAATGCGATAGACATCGTGCAGCGAGGGCTCGCGGTCGTTCAGGCCCACCAGAATCTGATCCGGGAAGCGATGGCTCACCTCCTGAACCTGCGCGGAGACTTTCTCCAGCGGCGTGAGGTCTTTGGTTTCCTTGGTCTTTACATCGGCGCTGTAGACGTGCCAGTCTTCGTCGCCGCCGACATCCTGGCGATACAGGATATGCTGGCTGGTGTAGGCCCAGTAATAGGCACGAATGCCGCGTTTGGTGTCCTTGGTCACCGGTTGGGCCGCGCTCGGATCGGCGGTGGGGCCGACCCACACGTTGAGCACGTCGTCGACCGGCGCCAGGTAGCTGATGTGCTTGCCGTCCGGACTAATGCGGGCTGCCGCCTTGTCCGGATTGCCAAACAGCACGCTTCGCGGAATCAGATCGGGCTCGGCCGCGTGCGTGATCGCCGAGAGCGTCAGGACGAGGATCAAAGATTGCAGGTTCATCGACTTCTCCTTGGTCGCGTTTCGCATCACTCGAAATATATCCGCAGAACCCAATTGCGGCCAAGGCGAGACTATTTGTTGGCGATTGGCTAAAGTTTTTCTTAGACTTCGCGGCATGCCCGCGCAGGAGCCTAACAACGTCCATTACGTTCCGAATCCGCGCTACGCGCCCTTGGTGATTGCACTGGCGGCGATCTGTGCAGGCATCATCGCCGATCGGCTCTGGCCCCTCGCGATTAGCGTGTGGTGGTCGCTGGCGATCTCCGCCGCTGGTCTGTGGATCCTCGCGTGGGCGCTGCGTCGCGAGCACTGGTCGAACTGGTTCCTGTGCGGGCTACTGGCGGCACTGGGCGGAGTTTGGCATCACGGCTGGTGGAATCTCTATCCGCG
>JBGTDH010000028.1:0-4950 GCA_041748435.1 Pirellulales bacterium | reverse complement strand
GGTGGATTCTCGCCGCGGCGTGAAGCCCAGATGGGAGGCGTTCAACTCGCCCAGCATCATGTTGATCACGTTGGCCAGCGTGGCTTCGTCTCCGCCGGTGGCGGCCATGTCGGAATATTTGCGGCGGATGGCGTCCCAGTTGCGGTTGCCCAAGCGCTCGTCGTAGAAAGAGTCCCGCATGATGCGCCAAGCCAGATCGAAGGCCGCCCGATGACGGGCCGCGCGCTCCACTTCCTGATAGGCGGCGAAGCGATAATCGCTGGCCTTGCCGGAGCTGCTCAAGCTGGCGGGCGTGCCGCCGGACAGCCACACAATCTGATCGCCCTGGCTGATCCAACGTGCATTGGAACCGGTCTGCGTGCCAAGCAGCTTGGGAGTGAGGCTCTCTCCCAGCTCTACGTAGTACGTGCCGCGCTTGCCATCCACGGTGGAAGAGAACGCCAGCTTCTTGGAATCGGCCGACCACAGCAGGTTCGTCTCGGAGGAGTTGGGGATCGAGATGCGATGCATCCGATCGTGCATGCCCTCCCAGTCGATCTTCACGTCCGCTTTCTTGACCACGGGCGACGAGGAGCTGCGGAGGGAGCTCGTGCCGCCGGTGCTACCGGAGCTGCTGCGCGCGTTGCGGGTCTTCTCGACCTTTTCCAGTGCCTTCTCCAGCGTGCGATCGCGCGAGCGTTTCTCTTCGTCGGCGTCGCGCAGCCAGACGTAGTAGATATCGATCTCGCTCTCGACCCGACGGCCGGTGAAGGCGATGGCCCGTCCATCGGGCGACCAGACCGGCTGATACTCGTTATCCGGATGCCGCGAGATGTTGAACGGCTTGCGCGATGCGTCCAACGGGGCGATCCAGACATCGTTGTTGAAGTCCTGATCGCTCACGGAATAGACCATCCACTTGCCATCGGGCGACCAATCGAACTGCGGCGGACTCCAGGACGCGAGAAACCGCTGCAGGTCCGACCCTTCGCGGTTCATGGTCCAAAGATCGCCGGCCCCTTTGATGAACGCCAGCCGGCTGCCATCCGGAGCCAGCCGCAGATTCCGCTCGACCTCTGCATCTTGCGTGACGCGGGTAAGCGTGAACTTCTCGTTGAGCCACCACGGCTTGTTGCTGTCGCTGCGGGCGGCACGCCAGATATCGGCCTGCCCCTCCGCATCGCTCACGAACCACAGCGTGCCGCCACTCGCAGAGAAGACGGGATCCCGCTCCTCTTCGGGCGTGCGCGTGAGTTGCTTCGGCTCGCGAAGCTCGGTGTCCATCACCCATAGATCGCCGCCGGCGATGAAGGCGATATCAAGACCGTCGGCACTGAAGGCCACGTCGGAAGCTTGGGAGAGACGGCGCCGCAGCAGCGGCTCTGCGGTGGGATCGCCCTGATCGTAGATTTCAATTTTTTGCGGCGCCTCGGCACTGCCGGGCGTGAAGCGGTAGAAATCGAACAGTTGCCGGAACACAATCAGCGAGCCATTGCGGGCAATGGTTGGAAACGCCACGCCATCGTCTTCCAACTGCGTGAGCTGCCGCTCGGACTGATCTTCCAGCAGATGCTCCCACAGGTTGAAGGTGCCGTTCTGGCCGCCGACATAATAGAAGGCCTTGCCGTCCGACCGCCACATGGGCCACAGAGCCCCGTGCTCGTGATCGACCACCTTGACAAACGTCTTGGCCTCCAGATCATGCATCCAGACCTGCGCTGCCTGCGAGCCGTGATAGCCCTTGCGCCACCAGGCAGGCCCTTCGCGCGTGAAGAGCAGCCGCTTGCCGTCCGGAGAGAGAGCGCCGCTGCCGCCATAGTCGTCGAAGAGCAACTCGTCGGCCGCGCGCGTATCGCGGCGAATGCGGAAGAACCGCTCGGTATCGCGCCAGAAATGATCGCGGCTGCCGCTGACCAACAGCGAGCGGCCGTCGGAGTACCATCCGTGCAGCGCGTAACCTGCCGTGTGATGCGTGAGTCGCTCGGGCGTGCCCCCTTCCACCGGAAGGACATACACCTGGCGGCTGCCGTGACGATCGCTGATGAAGGCGACCTGCGTGCCATCCGGCGAAAACTCGGGATCGCTATCTGCTCCGTTGTGTCGGGTGAGCTGCCGCGCCACGCCGCCACCTGAGGGCACGGTCCAGATCTCACCGCGCCAAGCGAACGCCAACAGCGCGCCGTCCGGCGAAAGCGCGGGCTGCTCCGCCAGGCGAATCTGCTCCCTGGCGGCAAGGGGCTCACCCATCAGAACGCACAACAGGCACGACCAAGCGGCATCACGCAGTCGATTCACAGCGGCGGCTCCTAACGATTCCAGGTTTTTGCACTTGGCGCTAGGATAACCGTCCGCCGATCGACTTGCACGCCTTCTGATGAAATACCGTCTGTCAGCGGAATGCTCGCACTCCACTCAACTTGGTTCGTACTCCCGCCTTTAGGCGGTTCTTCCGGCTGAAGCCGGTACTACGAACTCCTGTCAATGCCGCACTTGTCTAGATCGACAGCCCGCGACGTTGCCCGTATCTCGAATGCCCTTGACCCACTTGGGGCGTGCTGATATTGAAAGCACCCCTTTGAGTTTTTCTCTTCGCGGCGTGGTGGGAGGGCCGAGCACTGATTACCCCCGGCATCATGCGCAGTGCAGTGTGGTGCGTGCTGTTGGCCCTGGCGCCAGCCCGCATGCTGCACGCGCAGGCGCAGATTGTCGGGCCGACGCAAACCTATCCGCTGTATCCCAACACCACGCCGGGCGCAAGCCTGGAGGGAACCATCCAGCCCGTCAATCCGGGTTGGGATCCCTACGCAGATCCCTTCCTGCAACAGCAGACGCCCAGCGCGCTGCCGCAAGAAGGAAATATTGTCGTCGGTCCGGACGGCAACTTCTCGCAACGCGAGCGGCTGGTGCAGCAAGTGCGCGTGGAAGCGACGTACTTGCCGGGAGAGGGCGGCCAGGATTTGGGCGTGACCGACGTGGAAACCCATCTGACGGCTACGCTCCCCTTTGCCTATGGCGTGGCGCCGCTCTTGTTCACCCCGGGGTTTGCCTTTCACCTCTGGAATGGGCCCGACAGCACGCTGTTTGGCGTGCCCAGCCCGGACATGCCCGGCGCTACGTACAGCGCCTATCTCGATGTGGGTTGGCGGCCCCAGATTTCGCCCCGCTTCAGTGCCGATCTGGGCGTGCGTCCCGGTGTCTACGGAGATTACACGTTCTTCAATTCGCACACGCTGCGCATCAAAGGCCGGGCACTGGGCGTCTACACCCCCAACCCGCAGTTCCAATGGGTGTTCGGCGTGCTGTACCTGGATCGCCAAAATATCAAGATCCTCCCCGCCGGCGGCTTGATCTGGACTCCTAACGAATGCACGCGCTGGGAAGTGCTTTTCCCGCGGCCGAAGTTCGCCCAGCGGCTGAACGTGGTGGGCAACACCGAGTTCTGGTGGTTCGTGGCGGGTGAGTACGGCGGCGATAGCTGGACCGTGACCCGCGAAACAGGCCCGGCCACCGGCATCGAAGACTATGTCGATTACAACGATCTGCGGGTGAGCATTGGCCTGGAATGGACCACGTTGTCGAACTACCGCGGTCTGCTGGAGTTTGGCTACGTGTTTGAGCGCAACCTGGAATACAACAGCCTGCTGCCTCCTTCGATCAGTCCGGACGAGACCTGGATGTTCCGCGGCGGCTTGTCGTTCTAGAGACCCAGCGAGCGCGGCATGCATAGTCTCTGCCACGATCGTCGCGCCGGCTCCGGCATTCTTACGCTGCTTGTTCTGCTGGCTGTGGGTGCCAGCACTTCGGCCCAGAATTACGATCGGCCGCCGCCGATTGTGCCGCCGGGGAGTCCGTTCTCGCAGTACACGCCGGTTCCGCCGATCGACTTGCCCACGCGGATGCCGGCACGACTGGCGGCCTTCAACGATCCGAATATTCAGCAAGCGACGCCGCAGCAAGACGCGCCCGAGGCCCAGCCTCCCGTGGTGCCGCAACTGCCGCCTGGGGCCAAGGCCGGCGTGTTGCAACGCGTGAAGTTCATCAACACCTGGCTTCCCGGCCGCGAGGGAGACGACCTGGCCTTCTTCGATACCGAGTTGATGGTCTCGCTGGGCTTCCCGTTCCCGACCATCGAGTCTCCGCTGGTTGTTACGCCCGGCTTCGGCGCGCACTTTCTCGATGGCCCGGACTCGCCCGACCTGCCGGGCCAGGTGTACGACACTTTTCTCGACCTCCTCTGGAAGAAGCCCCTCACGCCGGAGCTTTCGATCGATGTGGCCCTCACGCCGGGCTGGTACAGCGACTTCGAGCAATCCAGCTCGGACGCGCTGCGCATTGGCGGCCGGGTGATTGGCTTCTACACCTGGTCCCCCTTCACTAAGCTCGTGCTCGGTGTAGCCTACCTGGATCGTGAGGATGTGAACTTTCTGCCCGTGGGGGGCGTGGTCTGGACTCCCACCGACGATTGGCGCTTCGAGCTGGTCGTGCCCAAGCCCCGCATTGCCTATCGCTCCGGCTGCGACGGCGAATTTTCCTGGTGGTGGTACGTGGCGGGCGAGTTCGGCGGCGGGGCCTGGGCCATCCGCCGCGCGGCCGGATTTGACGACGTGGCCAACTACTCCGATTGGCGCATCATCGTCGGTCAGGAGCTCAAACGCGGTCTCGATTCCATCTTCTGGGCCGAGATTGGATACGTCTTCAACCGCGAGCTCTCCTACAACAGCGGCCTGACCCCCGACTTCTCCCCCGCCGAAACCCTGCTGCTGCGCATTGGCGTCGGCTACTAAACCGGATTATTCATGAACTGAGGTTAGCCCGACGCGCAAGCGAGGGATACTCGGACATGGAACTGAGTTAGCGCAAGCGAGGGATACTCGGACATGGAACTGAGTTAGCGCAAGCGAGGGATACTCGGACATGGAACTGAGTTAGCGCAAGCGAGGGATACTCGGACATGGAACTGAGTTAGCGCAA
>JBGTDH010000027.1:0-5142 GCA_041748435.1 Pirellulales bacterium | reverse complement strand
GCGGCGAAGTCGTGCGCGCACACCAGACGATCTGTTGCGCCGGCCAGGCGATCGGTCGCGGGTTCGTCCTTATCGCGACTTACGCGAAACCAGGCCCGCACACGGCCGGTCGAGTCTCCCGTGATGAGCGTTCCTCGCCCCAGCAGAAACGCCGCCGAGGTGACCCGCGCCGTGGGATCTTCGAGCACGTTGATCTCTTCGACCAATGCCACCTTGGTCGGGTTGCGCGTATCGAAGCGCTGCAGACGCCCGCTGGGCCAGAGTACGTAGACATTGTCGCCCGAGCCGGCAAGCAGCACGTGGGACGGCTCCTCACCGGACAGCAGTTCGCTGGACAGCGGCAACTGCATCTGCCGCCGCACGACGGTCTCTTGCGAAGTGCGCGGGTCGCGGCGTTTGATGAGCGAGACCAGCCACAATTGATGGTCGGCAGTGAGGGCGCAATGCAGCGCGCCGCTGGATCGCTCGATATGATCCAACTGCCGGATGGCGGCCTGCGAGCCGGTGATGAGTTCGATCGGCGGTTCGGTGTCAACGGCCACCTTCAGCAGACGATACTGGCTACCGGCCGGCATCAAGACGCCCCCCTGGTATGCAACCGGGAGCGAGCCCGGCACACTCAGTTCCTTGCGGACCGATTCGGGCACTTGCGGCAGATCGAGAAAGCTCGTCGTAAAGCGGATGCGTGCTTGCCGCACCGTGCCATTGGCAAAGCCCAACGCTACGCTCCCGGCGCCGATCGGAAAACTGGTCGCCGCGAGTGTTCCCTCGTCGAACAGTGGTTGCGAGGGCAGTCTTTCTTCACGATCCAAGCGGAACGTGTTTAGCGTGCCCGCTGCATCCAGCGACCAGCCCAGCACTTGCTGCTCGTCGATCGCCAGGTGTCGCGGGGTGTCGCCTTCGCCGGAGGTCGCGAAATCGCTCGCTGGCGTCAATCGGCCGGGAACGAACAGGGGGACGACCACCCACGCCAGGAACAAGCAGACGGTGGAAACGGCCACGATGGTGCCGATGCCGCCGACGGTAATCAAGGCCCGCGCCAGCGCGTCTCCCACCTGCACGGCGCGCGAGGTCCGCCTGCGACGCGTCCGGCCGGTAAAGGAGCCAGTGGGCTGCATCAAGCACGCTTAGAAATCGGCGGGAATCCCGACGGCTTGCAACTGCTTGCGAGCCATCTCAGCAGTGACCGGGAAGTAGCCGTCCTTGATGACCTCTTGCTGGCCCTCCTGGCTGAAAATGTACTTGATGAACTCCTTGCGCAGCGGATCGAGCTCGCTGCCGGGCTGGTAGTTGACGGCGACGTTCAAGGTGCGCGACAGGGGATAGGCCCCGGAGTAGGCGTGGTCCGGCTCGGCGGTAATGAAGTCGTCTCCTTCGGCCACCGCCAAGGGAACTGCCCGCACGCCGGAGGTTATGTAGCCGATGCCGCTGTAGCCGATGCCGAACTTATCCGCGGAAACGCCTTGCACGACGGCGGAGCTTCCCGGCTGCTCTTTGACTGAGTCTTTGAAATCGCCGCCCCCCAAAGCGTGCTCTTTGAAGAAGCCGTAGGTGCCGCTGGCGGCGTTGCGCCCATACAGGCTGAGCGGCTTCTTCTCGAAATCTCCCTCCAGGCCCAACTGATCCCACGTGCGGACCTCCTCCGTCAGGCCCAGCTTGCGCGTGCCGGAGAAAATGGCATCGGCCTGCGGCAGCGTCAGCCCCTTCAGCGGATTGTCTTTATGCACGTACACCGCCAACGCATCCACGGCCGTCTCTAACTCTATGGGCTTGTACTCGAACTTGGCCTGGAACTGGTCGATCTCGGAGGGTTTCATCTTGCGGCTCATCGGACCGAAGTTAGCCGTTCCCGAGATCAGCGCCGCGGGCGCCGTCGAAGAGCCTTTGCCTTCGATCTCCGGCTGGACGGCCGGATAGAACTTGCGGAAGCCGCCGGCCCACAGGGCCATGAGATTGTTCATCGTGTCGGAGCCAATGCTCTTGATATTGCCCGACACACCTTGGGCCGGCTCGTACTTCGGCAGCGCGGGATCGACCTTCACCACCGAGTTCGAAGAGGCCGCAGCCGAAGAGCTATCTTCCGAGTGCTGCGTGGCAGCCGGTGGGGCGTCCTCTTCCAGCACCGTCAGCGGCGAACGCGCCGGGGGCGGCGTGTTGTTGCAGCCACCGACGATCAGTAACACAAGCGAGACTGCGACGCCACGAAGGACGCGCAGACCGTCTAAGCTCCCTGCCCCGCGGCAGGTTTTCAGTTGCATCCGCATGATTCGCTTACTCCAGCCGCGAGAAGGAGACAGAGGCTGCCAAAGGTAGTTGGAGCTCAGCCTAGCCTTGCTGCTTGAACACCGTGCTAGCGTTTCGCGAACAGCGTATCAAGATTTAGTTAAGATCGCGTGATTAGTATGTTAAGAATTCGTTAACCGATGCGAGTGCATCAATCCGGCGCGATCGCGAACAGGTGGGTTTTGGTGGCAATGTAGAGCACGTTATTGGCCACAATCGGCGTCATGTAGGTCGAGTTGGGCATCATGATCACGCCGTGCCAGGGTGAGTCTTCCGCAAATTCCTTGCGCATGGCCTTGGTGGGATCGGCCGAATGACGAAAGATCGCCACGTCGCCGTCTTCGTCGCCGATGTACACCTTGTCATCCACGACCAAGGCAGAGCTCCAACAGGACGCCAACAGGTCGCAGGTCCAATAGGCCTTTCCGGTCTTGGCGTTCAGGCAGTGGAACAAGCCCGAGAAATCCGCCACGTAGAGAATGTCGTTCTTGATCACTGGGATGGAGAGCGAACGATGGAACTGCTCGTCGAAGCCCACGACGCCATCGCCGTTGCGATCCTGGTCCGTGTACCGCCAGACGACGGCCGAGTTTGGATTAGGAATGGCCCGCTCTCCCAGCGAGAGATCGACGGCCTGCAGCTTCTTGTGGGGGATGGGGTTTCTCTGCAGATCGACGGCTAACGATTCGCTGACATCGGCGCCGTCCATGCGCTTCGTGGGATCAAGGCACCACAGACAGCCGCTGCCTTCGCCGTGCTCGGGATCCTGTCCCATGACGATGTACACCAGTCCGTCGTAGATGGCGGGAAAGGCGATAATCTCGTTTCGCGCGCCGCGGCCCCCCAGGATGTACTTGGACTCCTTGAAATTGCCGTCGAACTTCCACAGCAGCTTGGCGCCTCCCTGGCCGTCGCCGCGCGGGTCGAAGCTGTAGACCCAACCGTCGCCGCCGGGAAAGATGACTTGCGGCTGGCCCCCAAAGATTCCATAGCTGGGCGACGCCCATTGCGAGTGCAGGATGTTCAGTCCGGGAGACTTGTCGGTCCAGAGAACTTTGCCCGTCCAGCGATCCAAGGCGATAAAACTGGGAGCGTCGGGGGCGGGAAGCTTGATGTGCCCTTCATCCACCCCATTCGACGTGCAAACGAACAGCCAATCGCCCACGATCAGCGGCGAGCAGTTGCTCATATTGTGTTGCGACACGCCTAATTGCTGCATCATGTCCAATCGCCACACGACATCGGCCTCGTGCTCCAGAGGCGGCGCCAGCGGCACTTCGCACAGGAGCCGCGTGCCGATGCGCCGCAGGTGAAATTCTTGTTGGCCTGTGTCGCGCGCAGCGATGATCTTCCACGCCTGGTCGCGCGCCGTGGTTTCGATGCGCACATCGTCCGGCAACTTGAAGCCCAGGGAAGTAAACAGGGCGCGCAGTCCCGCGCCTGGCTGGCCCTGGTCTAACCCCGCCACGAGATCGACGGGAACGGAAGCCAGCACCTCTTGCGAAGCGCCTGCTTCCGCACTGCGGACGCGCAGCTCGCCGTCTTCCACGGTGATGCGAGACGTCACGCGCCGCGTTCGATTCTCGAACACCGCCACATTCCAGTGTCTGCCCGTGGGACGCTTTTCCAGGTAGCGGTTCACCGGAAGCGGGAAGGGAGTGCTCTCCAAGAGCATCCGCACGGTCCGCGCTTCGACGAACTCCGACGTCGCAGTTTCGGCGGCAACCAGACCAAGATTCGCCGTCACGTCGAACAATTGCATCGTCAAGCCTTGCACGAGCCCATCGTCTTCGCCATCGTCGAAGCCCTCGATGTCCAGGCACACCACCTCGCCGCGGTTGGTGACGTACCACAGCCGGTCGCCGTCGACGGCGGGTGTCGAGCACACGCCTTGCAGCGGCCAATCGTGAACGCGCCCCGTGGGCAGTTTCTCGTTGGAGTGCTGCCAGAGGAACTCGCCTGTTGTCTCTCGGAAGCACAACAGCACGCCCAGGTCTACCGTGGCCGGGTAGCGTTTCAGATAGCCGGCGCCGTTGTTCGTGCCGACGAAGACCTTGCCGTTGGCGACGACGGGGTTGCCGTAGCTCTGACTGCCGAGCCTGGCCACCCATTTAATATTGTGCGACCCCGCACTCTGCCACTCCCCGGTTTTGCGATCGAACGTCCCCGGTTCCCAGGCGGCGGGAATGTTCTCGCCGGCCGGCGTGTTAACACGGCAGCGCGAGCCGCCCCATTGCGGCCAATCGCGGGGGCCGACCTGCATCTGCCGAATGTCGGCGAGAATCGACTCCGTGGGATCGGCAGAGGGAGTTACATCCCAGACCTTCACGCCCTGCGCGTCGGCGGTGGCCAACAAACATCCATCGGGCGAAAACGCCAGCGAGGTGACTTCGGATTCATACCAGGGAAGAATCTGTTCTCGCTCGCCCGTGTGGAGATTACGGATGACGACCGAATCGGCCGATCGATCGCGTAGCCGGCTGTCGCCGTGAACCGCATAGGCAAAGCGAGCGCCGTCGCTGCTGAAAGCAAAAGCGCCGCTGCCATAGACTTGAAACTGATACACCTGCTGCCGTTGGACCACGTTCCAGATTTCGATTTTTTCGGCGCTGGCAAATGCCAGCAACGCTCCATCCGGGCTGAAGGCGCAAGCTCCGTCGCGCGCCGAGGCGTCGATTTTGAGCACCGACGCTTCGTCGGCGCCGGGCGGCAGATCGATCGGCTGCACGCGCACGATGGCCCGCTGGCCGCCGGTGTCCCGAGCCTCGCTGGTGCGCAAGGCGATTCGCTTTCCGGTGGGATCCAGCGCCACGGCGCTGGTGGCCGGATACTCCCGCAGCAAGGCGCGGGCTTCCAAAT
>JBGTDH010000026.1:0-8819 GCA_041748435.1 Pirellulales bacterium | reverse complement strand
CCTGCTGCATCTTTGATCGACGAATCAGCCTTGGATTTGAGCACCGTCAGCAACTCCGCGACGGTCGCCTCCTTAAGCTTGCCGCGCACTTTTCCATAGAGTATCTGACGCCGCTTGGAATCGGTCGATTGTTCGGCCCAGTTCAAAATGGTCGACACATCCTCGACTTCCGCCAGCGTGGTCTGTATCTCTTGCGCCAGGGCCGCCGCGAACGGACCATTGTTCTTCGCCCCCGCCGCGGCCTTGCTCAGATCGTCCAGATCCTGAAGATCGACGGTCCCGTTGGCGATATGCTGCTTCAAGATCTCCAGCAGATCGCGATAGTAGTTGGGATGCGGCGCCAAACCCTGGCCGGCAGCCGCGCTGTTGCCCATCAACTCGCTCCGCAACTGCGACGTAATGGCCGTGGCGCCGGACGGACCCATCATCTTGAGCAGCGTCTTGGCCGCCTCGCGATACTTAGGAATCTGCTGCATCTGAAAGGTGGGAAACTCTGCAGGAAAGATATTCTCCGGATTCATCAACGCCAGGACTTCCAAGCAGTCCTTGGATTTCTGACCCATCAACGCCTGCTCTTGAGGACTGAGCTTGCCTTGAAGCGTCCCCGCCTTCTGGGGACCGGTAGTCTTTGGCGTGGTTTTGTTGCCGGCGGCCTTGGCCCGCTCTTCCAGGGCTTTGTAGTCTCGCCCGGAACGCACTTCGTTGGCCTCGACCTGCTCCTTGAGCTTAGGGAGCGAGGCCTTCAGATCGGAAAAATTCTGATTCAGCCATTGGTCCAGCGAGCCCGTGGCCAGCGCGGCATTATGCCACCCATCCGCGCGAAGCGTGCCGGCGTTGAGCAAGAGCGTCGCCAGCAGAACGGCAACGCGGGAATCAAACAGCCACTTGCAGGCGGCGGGCAACGATCGCAATTTGATTCGATGAGACATCGCCTACTTCTCCACGGTGTCAAAGGCCTGCCGTAGCCGCACCGTTACCCCCATCACGAAGTAGCCCGAATTCTAAGCCACTCGCGCGGGAACTTCAAGAGTCACTATCGCGACCCATGGAACGCCGTGCTGGCTTTGCCAGACAATGGTGCGGCGAAGTAGAATGAGGCAGCAATCGTGAAGTCACAATTTGTGATTTCAAGTGGGAGCGGCCGGAGGAGAACTGGGAAAACGGTAGAATGGTGTGGGGAGAATAAAGAACATGAACGAACGCATTGTCATCGATCCCAAAACCTGTCACGGCAAGCCGATCGTGCGCGGCACGCGCACACCCGTGACCGTCGTCCTGGATGCCTTGGCCGGCGGAGACACGTTTGAGATGCTCCAGAGCGACTACAACCTTACGGTCGAGGACATCCGGGCCTGCATCGCTTTTGCCAGCACGGAGATTAAGGACATCCACTATTTCCCCGTGCCGGCGTAGGCGTTGATGGCGAATTTCTTGATCGACGCGAGTTTGCCCAGGCCGACGGGAGGCGTGGTTGCCTCCTACGGTCACGTTGCGACGGACGTTCGCGACATCGGCCTGGGCACTGCCGCGGATCAACAGATCGCCGCTCACGCGCAAGTCGGTCAGCTCATTCTGCTCACGAAAGATCAAGACTTTGGAAATGTCTTGGATTATCCACCGCACCAATACTATGGAATCGCGGTCGTCGCGCCGCCTGCCCATACTGGTCGTGCGGGCGTGCTCGGACTCGTAGAGGAATTGCTCCGGCGGGACGACATTGTTGATAAGCTTCCGGGCCGTCTTGCAATCATCCAACCAGGCCGCATCCGCTTGCGGCCGCCTCCGTAGGTGACAAACATGGGCCTGGGATGCTCTCTCGGTCGACCTCGCAGTACCACCCTCGATTCATATCATTCGGTCCTCCGACACCCCAGAGGAAGTACGACACCCCCCCTTGATCTGCGTCCCCGGAAACGCTTCCCCCGCATCGGGGAAATCGACAAGCGCTCGCATCCGCTTGTCCGCTAGCATCTCGCTACGGTACTCATCTAATCCCCGCCCGCCAGCGAACCACCTCGACGGTGTCACCATCACCATGAACCGCGGATCGAGCCTCTTTGCGGCCTTTACGAACTCTTGATAGATCGGCATTGCAAATCCCCCGATCGCGTCGCCGCCGCTTTGGCCGAGTTGATATGGTGGGTTGCCAATGATTACGTCGAACTGCATTGCACCTCCAAACAATTCGGCGAGCCGAGTCTTGATATCGTCGGTGTGGATGAATGCATACGCGTGGGTTTCCAGTCCTTCGCCCCGGTCGTAGTCGCGTTGATTAGCGCCGCAAAACGTGCATCTGCCATCGACCCATGTATGCTCAGTGCGTTGGAGCCAGATGTTCCCATCATCGGTGGCAAACGACTTGGCAATGGAGTGCTTGCCCTTCGCGTGCTTCGAGCAATACACGCTCCGCCGCGCAAGAAGACTCGTCAGATGCGTGATGGCGATGCCGAACACCTGTTTCGTCAGGATGTGATCGACGCGCTGCTCGAGGTTCGGAATGGCGTCCGCCAGGCCCTTGTTGAGGCGACTGGTGATTTCACGCAGAAACACACCCGACTTGGTGCAGGGGTCGAGAAACCTTACCTCTTGTCCGCCCAGAGGTTCGCGCCGCGGTTGTCGGCCGCCCACGCCTCGGCCAGCGTATCGAGCATCCGGTTCGCGAACTCGGGCGGCGTGAACACCTCGTCATTCGACAGGTTCGCGATGCACGTCAGCACGTCCGGGTTGCGGCCGCGCAATGTAAAGCTAACCTGAGCGCTCATGCCTCCCCTCCGCCGTCGTCGTCGCTCATGATACGGCCTCCCTCGCGGCGTCGCCCAGCAGGGCGGCGGCCAACTCGCTCATCGTCGCCGGCGGATACGTCCGCTCCGGCGAGAAGATGTCGTGCTTGCCGAGGTGGGTAAATTCGCGGCCGAACCTCCGGCCTGGGCGCGAGGATTTCGTCCATGGTGGGCTTATTCGAAATCATCGTCGTTGACGTTCATCATCTTGGCCTGGCTTATCGTCCACGGCGCATCCGTTACGGCGGATCGCGTCGCAAGAGAGCCTCGAACCCTGCCTGTTCGAAATGATGATCGTATGCGAGCGCCCGGGAAACTTTTCGCCCGTCCATCACGACAAAGGAAATGCAATCGGTCAGCGACCATTCCTTGTCTGGACGAACTGCGTGCAGCCGCAGCCCAGCCGCGAACAAGTGGGGAGCACTCGCGATGACTTCATAAGCCCCGGACGAAGTGATGGAACTGACCATGGCGTGCGCCTTCGCGCGGTCAATCGGCGCCGACAGGGAATTGACCATCTCCAGCAGGACGAACTCGGTAATCAGCAGCGGCTCGGAACAGCAGCCAGCCCAGGCCACGGCGCGCTGGTGCAGTGCATCGCGCTGCTGTGCCAGGGCCAGAAAAAAACCGGTGTCGACGAAAATCATGGTTTCCTGGGCGCCCCGTAAAGGTAGTGGTCCACCTGGGCCGCCCCATCCGCGGGCCAGTCGGGATTCACCGGAAACTTCGCCGCCAGGTCCGCCAATTCGCTCAACGTGGACGAAGGACTTTCCTGGACCGGCACCGGTGGGATGGGAATCTCCAGCACGCTGCCGACCGGCAAATCCACAGGCCCCTCGGGAACGAACACATGTCCATCGTACCGAGCTTTCACGCGAATCATCCTCTCACCTCTCTCGCCGCGCCGGAGCATTCACCTTTCACCCACTGTACCACATGGCGAACGAACCATTCAATTCGTGGCCGGCAGGCTGAGGCAGGCTGCCGCGAAATCCCTTTCCGTTGCAGATTCAAGCCGCCGTCGCTGTCGATGAGCAATTGCCCTTGAGGCTTGGACTCGTCGCTCATGATACGGCCTCCCTCGGGGCGTCGCAGAGCGTGGCGGCGGCCAGCTCGCTCATGGTCGCCGGCGGATACGTCCTCTCCGGCGTGAAGATCTCGTGCTTGCCGAGGTGGGCGAACAGCGAACCCTCCGCGCTGAAGGTCGACGAAAGGGTGAGGGCGTCCAGGCGGAAGTCGCGCCGCTGAAACTTGCCCTTGCCAAGATAACCCCACTCCGCAAACGTGATCGGTTCGCCCTCGCTGGTGCGCATCGTCAAGGCGTCACCATGCACAAGGTTCACCGACAGCACATAGGAGGCCGCTCGATACAGATCCTCCGACTCGTCGAGTTGGAGGTATTGGGCGAGAATCTCCAGCATGTTCGCGCGGCATTCTGCGATGTTGTCCGCCAAGAGTTCAATCCCGTACGTACACATCACAGCGAGGAGAGCGTAATGCCGCTTTTCGAAGTCGGACCTCCCAAACTTGAGTTCCACGGCGGCGAGCTTGCGCCGCAGGATCGGGAGCAGGAAATTGCCGCTCCCGCACGCCGGCTCCAGGAATCTGGAATCAATCCGCTCGCTCTCGCCTTTGACGAGGTCCAGCATCGCCTCGACCATCCACGAAGGAGTGAACACCTCCCCATGATCGGCGATACGCTGTTTTGACTTGGTAAGACTCATAGGGGAGCGTTGACTTTAGAGGTTCAATCAGTAGACCATTCAAGGAGGTGCTGTCGCCGGCCCCAGCACACAAGCAGGTTCATTGCTGACCCGGTACAGGCTGGGCTTGGGTTCTTGCAGAAAGGCGATCATCACCAGATGCAGCTCCTCGCCCGCGGCCGGCGGCGGGTCGGGTACCGCGGCATCGATATATTGATTGCCGCTGCGGAGTCGTCGCCAATTCAAGTGCTGATACATCGATTGCGTGGGGACTTGCCGCCCCTGCTGCGTGCGACGCTCGATGATCAGGGCACGTCCTCGACCACTTTCTGGGCCGAGGCGCTGCAGAAGACCGTCCCTTGCAGCCGTTGCGTGCCGTCCGCTAATGTCGTCACGCGCAGCTCCGGCTTGGAGAGCATCAGCAGCATCTGCGAGCGATGCGGGAAACCGTTGTCGAGCGACGGCATTCTAAGCCACGCGCGCGGGAACTTCAAGAGTACCCTTGCGATCGTCCACTTACGTCTTCGTTGCGGTGGCCCATCCCTGCTCGGTCGACCTCGCAGTACCACCCTCGATTCATCATTCGGTCCTCCGGCCCCTCAACGAATCAACGGCGAACGAACAAATTGGGAAGTCGGCGAAGCCTAGGGAAAGATACGCAGGCCTCGCTCCGAACTTTCATGCTTCGCGCTCTTGGCGACCTTCGCGGTTGGTCTCGTCCGACGGAGGACGTCCTGCAGACCACCGCGAAGGCGGGAAGTACGCGAAGTAGTTCCTGAGCCGAGCGAGGTGGCGAGAACGAACCAGCCCTCGGACCGTTCGTTCTTCCCTCTGTGTTGATCTGTGTTCATCCGTGGCCAGAGTCGGCTGCAATTCGGGGGCTCTTGGGTTGGCCACAGATGAACACAGATGCACACAGATCAAGGTCGACCGGAGCCTTTTTGCAACGCCCGACGCCCAGGTCGGCAATCGCCTTGGCCACGACGCTGCGAGCGACCTTGCCCAGTTGCGCCAGGCGGTAGGGCGTGGCGATGGAGATGCTTTCGGCGTCGACCCTCCATCCCGTGAGCGTCGTTGTGCAGCTGGCTTGCGGTGCGATTCTCATGCTTCGCGCTCTTGGCGACCTTCGCGGTTGGTCTCGTCGGACGGAGTGGTGCTGCCGAAATCGACCCAACTGACGTCGTCCACAATGTCGGCCGTTCCCTGGAGCACCATGGTTTCCGGGAACTCGGCCGTGCAGGGGGCATCCACAATGCGGCCCATGGCCTGACCAATCAAGATTTGGCTCGGGGCGCCTCCCGGGCTGTGATTGCCCGACAGATTCACGTAGAAGTCTTCATCCGGCTCGACCAGGCAATCGCCGAGCGTCTGCACGCTGACGGCGTAGCTGAACGGCCCGTTCGGATCGAACGTAATCTCGCCGCCGACGGGCGTGTAGTCCTCGTCGCTGGCGGTGCCGGGGCTGGTGCTCCAATCGACGACGACCGGGGCCGTGAATCCCTCCTCAATGCCCACGGCAAACACAGCGTACTCCAATCTCCTCGACGGCGGGGGCATCATAGATCTGAATATCACCGGCTGCGGCCATCAAGGTGATCGGCTCAAGCCGCTCGATATGCAACGTACGGCGTGCCCTGGAAGCGGGCCGGCGCGCGGGAACGCGGCGCAGTTTAGCCCACGGCGTGTGCGGCGTCTTCTGGCGGCGAAACACGTTGACACAACGCCAGCGATTGCCGCACCACCTCGAAGGCGGCCTGCGGATGCCCAAGAGCGGCGGCGCTGGCGCGCATGCGGGTGAGACGTGCGGGATCATTAAGCAATTGCGAGATCTTCAGCGGCAACAGTGCGGGGTGATTGATCTTGATGGCCGCGCCGTTCTCCAACAGGTAATCGCTGTTGCGGCTCTCCTGGCCGGGAATCGGATTGACAATTGCCATCGGCACGCCGCGGGCCAAGGCCTCGCTGGTGGTCAGGCCCCCCGGTTTGGAGACGATCAGGTCGGCGCAGCCCATCAGCTCGTCGATCTCGCGCGTGAAGCCCAGGAGCTTGACGCGATGCCGCTCGGGCACGGGCGTTTTCGCCAAGGCGGTCTTCAACTCCTCATTGCGGCCGCAGACGATCGCCAGTTGCAGCGATTGCGGCAGTTCCAACAGTCGATGATAAATGGCCTCGACGGGACCCACGCCGAAGCCGCCGCAGAGTTGCAGAATCACGGGCCGAGTTCCATCCAACTCATGTTTCGCCAGACAGGCCGCGCGATCGGCCGGCTGGCTGAACGGCGGACAAACGGGAATGCCGGTCACGGCGATATCGGCCTCCGGCACCCGCCAATGCTTGAGATAGGCGGCGCCCTCCTGCGTGGCCGTGAAGTAGCGTTCGCAGGGTTGATTGATCCACAGACGATGCGTCTCGAAATCTGTGCAGGCGGTGGTCTGCGGAACGCGCAATGTTCCCTCGCGCTTCAGCGTGGCAATCAGCTCGGCCGAGAGAAAGTGTGTGTTGATTACCAGGTCCCACGGTTGCGACGTGACAAACATGGTGAACTTCTTGAGGTTCAGCTTCTCGACGGCGCACCGCAGCCGGTCGCCGGCATTGTTGCGCGTGCGGCTGGGCTGATCGAGCCAGTCGTAGACATAGCCCACCACGTGCGGGACGCGGTTCACCAGATCGAGATAGGCCTGCCCATAGAAGCGGCGAAACACGGCATTGGTGAACTGCAAGATGTCGTGATTCTCGACGTGGACATCCGGCGCCACAATCTTGAGGGCCGCCTCCACGGCCTCCGCCGCCCGCAAGTGCCCGCCTCCCACCGACGCTGATAGAACTAAGACCCGCGTCATGGCTGCTCCTGTTGCCGGAGTGGATCGTTCGACGATACTGGACAGACTCGACAGGCTTCCTCTCGGGAGAGAGAATAGAGCTTTACGAAGGGGAGGTCTACATGACAGGCGATGCCGAAGCCCTACTGCATGCGGCCCTGCAATTGCCCGATGACCTGCGTGTGCAATTGGCCGAGCGATTATTGGAATCGGTCGATCCTGAGGATGCCTTCGATTCGCAATGGGAGGCGGAGCTCCTGAGGCGATCGCACGAGCTGGACGATGGCACCGACCCCGGGATCTCCTGGAGCGAGTTGAAGGACCAACATTTCGGACGTCGTTGCTGACGGAGAATGCGTCGATGAACATGATCGGTGCCTCGTGGTCCCCTGCGGACTTTTGTCTCACCAACTCTCCTGGCAAAGCAGTGCAGGACGCGGGTGAATTAGCGCTCTCGGTGTATGCTCGGGCATGTCGAACTGACTTCCAATCGCCGGGATTCTGTTTGATCAACTTTGGGTCGGAAATGTCGTCTCACGAGTTTCGGGCGATCATGGTGTCGCTCTACGAACAGCTCAATTCGATTCACCATGAGCGTTCCGGCCGCGAACTCGTCGTGATGTCAGCCGCCCGATTCGACCAGCAGATGACCACCAAGCCGCATCGGGATGGTGGACCCGATGAGAGCCTCCTGTTGCTCGGCTATGAGCCGTCCGCGGTAGACGCAGACCTCCTGATGTCGGATTACTCCCGGTGCGCATTCGAGTTGGGCCTTTCGCCGACGGAGTTCCTAGAGCAGCACAATCCGATGTTTGCCTCGGGAGAGCGATTGCTTCGAGACTTTACGACGCGGATTGCCTGCTTCTCCAACCTGAACTACCAGATTGTGTGTATCAACAACAGCAGTGCCACCTACTCGGAAAGCGCGCCCACGTGGCAAGGTGTGCTGCATACGGCCACAGTCTCTAATCCGGATGTTGCCAAGCGTCGCGTCGTGGATTCAATGATGATAGCCTCCATGCCCCGCGGCAGCACTTCGCCGATCACCACGTCTGGACTGGCAGACTTCGTGGCTACAAACTTGATCCATCGACGCGGTTATGATAATCAAAACCTTCAAGATGACCGCTAGCCATGCTTATGAAAACTGGTTCGTTTCGCTTTAGTGTTTTGCTAATGTTCCTCGTGCCCCCGTCAGCCCTTGCGGCCGATGCGCCGCGGAGGCCGAATGTGGTGTTGTTTCTGGTCGACGACATGGGGTGGACGGATTGCGGCGCGCAGGGCTCGAAGTATTACGAGACGCCGCAGATGGATCGGCTGGCCACACGCGGCATGCGGTTTACCGATGCCTACTCTTGCCCGTTGTGCTCGCCCACGCGGGCGAGCCTGCTGAGCGGGCAGTATTCGGCGCGGCATGGCACCACGTCGGCCACCGGGCATCAGCCGCCGCAGCCGGCCGGGCACGTCTTTCTTCCCGCCACGGCGGCGGCCAATCGGCCGGTCGTGACGCCGGAGAG
>JBGTDH010000025.1:0-1691 GCA_041748435.1 Pirellulales bacterium | reverse complement strand
TCGCACTAAAGAAGACCTACTGGGAGGCGTACCAGCAGTGGCCGCGGGAGATAGAGCTCAAGGGGTAGGAGGTCTCGATGTTCGATCTGCCGGCCATTCAAGCGGCGCTACGGGAGTTGGGGTTCGACGGCTGGCTGCTGTACGATTTTCGCGGCAGCAACATGCTGGCCCGGCGTATCTTGCAGGTCGATCAACAGACGCCGGGCACGCGGCGTTTCTTCTATTTCGTCCCGGCGCAGGGCGACCCGCGGAAGTTGGTGCATCGCATCGAGCAGGGGGCGCTCGATCATCTTCCTGGGCGACGCGAGGTCTATCTCCGCTGGCAGGAGTTGGAGGCGGGGATCACGCAACTGGTGCAAGGTGCGCGGCGTGTGGCGATGGAGTATTCTCCGCGCAATGCCATTCCCTATATCTCCCGCGTCGATGCCGGCACGGCAGAGATCGTGCGTGCCGCCGGCGCCGAGATTTTCCCGTCGGGCGATCTGATCCAACTCTTCGAGGCCGTGTGGAGCGAAGAGCAATGGCAGATGCATCTGGAAGCCGCCGTGCATACGCACTCGGCCTTCGATCGCGCCTTCGGCCTGATTGCCCGCCGCGTGCGCGAGGCAGGCAGCATTGAAGAAGCCGCCGTGCAGCAGGAGATCATGGAGCATTTTCATGAGCACGGCATGACGACCTACCATCCACCCATCGTGGCCGTGGGACCCAACAGCGGAGATCCGCACTACGAGACCGGCACGGGAAAGAGCACGGCCATTAACGCGGGCGATTTTGTGCTCGTGGATTTATGGGCCAAGCTCGATCGGCCGCAAGCCGTGTACAGCGACCTGACGCACGTGGGCTATGTGGGGGAGACCGTCCCCGAGCCGTATGAGAGGATCTTTCGTATTGTGGCTGCGGCCCGCGATGCGGCAATAAGCACCGTGCGGGAGGCCTTTGCATCGCAGCGCCTCTTGCAGGGTTGGGAAGTAGATCAGGCGTGCCGCGACGTGATTCAGCAGGCCGGCTACGGCGATTACTTCGTGCATCGGACTGGGCACAGCATCGGGCAAGAGACGCACGGCAACGGCGCCAATATGGACAACCTGGAGACGCACGAAGAGCGCCGTGTCATGCGGCGGACATGTTTTTCCGTCGAGCCGGGCATCTATCTGCCGGAGTTCGGCGTGCGAAGTGAAGTGAATGTGTTCGTCGATGCCAGCGGGCAAGTGCATGTAACGGGAGGCGATCCTCAGGACGTGGTGTTGCCGATCCTGGCCAGGTTTTGACCAGCGTGGCCGCGTGTCGGCCAGGGATTCTGAGGGGCGCTGCATCAGGAGGCGGTGTGGATGGTGCGGCACAACTGCTGCATCAGCCTGCGAGTCTCGATTTGTGAGACTGTGGAGATTATGCATGCGCTACCATGCTTTGGCGTGCGATTACGACGGGACCTTGGCAACCCACGGACGCGTCGGATCGGAGACGGTGGCCGCCTTGGAGCGGTGCCGCGAATCGGGGCGGAAGCTGATTATGGTCACCGGGCGCGAATTGCCCGAGTTGCAATCGATCTTCCCGCATCTGGGGTTGTTCGACCGCGTGGTCGCCGAGAATGGCGCGCTCCTCTTCGAGCCCACCAAGCAGGTCGAGACCCCGCTGGCGTCGCCCCCGACGGCTGGGTTCGTGGAAGCGATGCGTGCGCGCGGAGTGGCCCC
>JBGTDH010000024.1:0-2245 GCA_041748435.1 Pirellulales bacterium | reverse complement strand
GATGCCGGCGCCGGCCAGCACGATTGATTGCACGGCGGGCCAATGATCTCGGCCGGCGAACTTGTTGATCTTGGGCGTGCGGCCGAACTCGCCCATGCAAACCACCAGCGTGGTGTCCAGCAGGCCGCGCTGGTCCAGATCGGTCAGCAGTGCCGCAAAGGCCTGATCGGTGGGGGGCATCAGCCTCTGGCGCAAGTGCGGATAATTGTTCCAATGCGTATCCCACACCGGCGAATCGTCGGGCCCTTCGTAGTGCCAGTAAACGGTCGCCAAGCCCACGCCCGCTTCCAACAGGCGCCGGGCCAGCAAGCAACCTTGACCGAACAGGTGCTGGCCATAGGCATCGCGAACTGCTTGCGGCTCGCGGTCGATTTGAAACGCGTCCCGCGCCGCGCGGGAGCCGATCAGCCGAAATGCCTGTTCATAGTAACCATCCAGGTCGGCCATCGCGGGACTGCGTTCCGCCAGAGTTACCCCGCGCTCAAATTGGCCGAGCAGCATTCGCCGGTGTTCCAATCGGCCGGCGGTGACGTCGGAGGGCAGGAAGATATCCGGCAACTGAAACGAGCCGGCGGCAGCGCTGCCCTGAATGCGGAACGGCTCGCACGGCGCGCCCAGGAATCCCGCGCCCTGGCCGGGGAACTCGTTCACCGCCGCGTCCTTGATAATCTCCGGCAGCGAGGCGAAGACGGGCACGCCGTCCTGCGGCGGGCGAACCTTGGCCAGTAGCGACCCCAGGTGCGGATGATCGTTGGGGGAAGGGCGAATGTCCGTGGCCGTTTTCGCGTTCGCCTGCGGGTGGGCTGCGCCGGTGAGCATCGTGTAGCCGGCCGAAGTATGCACCGTATCGTGATGCGTCACGGAGCGCACGATGCAGTATTTATCGGCCAGTCCGGCCAATCGCGGAAACAGCTCGCTTATCAGAATGCCCGGCACGTTGGTCGGAATCGGCTTCAGCTCACCGCGAATCTCGGCCGGCGCGGCGGGCTTCAAGTCCCACGTATCGTGCTGCGGCGGGCCGCCCGTCAGAAACAGCAGCAAGCACCGTTTGGCGCGGCCGAAGCTGGTCGCAACCGGCGACCGTTCTCCTGCTTGCAGCAGCGTCGGCAGAGAGAGCCCCAGGGCGCCCAGCGCCCCGACGCGCAGGACATCCCGGCGAGAATAGGAATCGCACAAGCGTTGCCGGGGTCCGCGAATATGGAGCATGTGCATCAACCCAGAGATTCAGGTATCTTGCCATCCGGGCGAGTGGAGGGCAATCATGCACCGGACAAAGCTAAGAAGGAGTCCATGGACACAAGGAGGTCGCGGGTCATGAGCGTCACGTATGTCAATCGTTGTGGAGTGACGTATCACCTGTTGGTGGGTAAGACCAAGACAGGGAAACCGAAATATTACGTCTCGAAGAAAGGGGAGGGAGTTCCGGCGGAGACGATTCCGGAGGGGTTCGAGTTGTATGAACGTCCCGCTGATGGCCAGGTGCATGTGCGCCGCATCCGCCACACGCAGTTGCTGTCGTGCGAGCGCGAGCAGGTTGTTCTGGCCGTGCGGCGAATGACGGGACAAGAGCACTTCTTCGTGGACGTGGACGGCGACAGCCTCATAATCTATTGGCCCGATGTGACTGCAGAGCAGTCCTCGAGGGTCCTTACCCGACTCCTGGGGATCGCTTGTCCTTCGGAAGCGCGAATGCAGCAGTGGTTCATCGAACACGGCCGTTACTCGCCGGAGTTGCGGTTCACGCTGAAAGACGCCGACGAGCGGCAGTTCACGGCCGATCGGATGTGCTATCGCGGCGGCATTGACGGCTGGATGATGTTGTCCCCTCCGGCATCCTTGGAGGTTCTGTTGGAGGCATTCGTGCCGCACCTGGGTCAGGAGAGCTTTTTCGACTTGATCTGACACGAGAACGCAAGCATTCAACGTGGAATTGGGCACCCTCCGCGGTTCGGCTTCTCCTAAGTGGTCGTATCATTCTCGCCCCCACACCTCGGTTGATACGACACCCCCTCGTGCAGGTGGAAAATGATACGACTTGTGGTCAGCGATGCGAATAAACTCCGCCGGGAATGCTGTCGCTCTGCTGGGAACGGCGGCCGTGAATGTTGCCGCCTGGCTGCTGGCGCCGTAGCGACAAGAACGTCTCAATGGCTACAATGAGACGGGCCGTTCTCCAAGCAACCGACGAGTCACCAATGGTGTACAAGTTTCCTCCCGATGTCGATCAGGAAATGAGGCAGCTCAT
>JBGTDH010000023.1:0-10174 GCA_041748435.1 Pirellulales bacterium | reverse complement strand
TTCGGACCGCTGAGATTTTCAATGAAGCCGATGTGGCCAGCGGTGTTGCCGGAAATGATGTCGATGTCGTCGTCGCGATCCCAATCGAAGCCGACCGGCGTGGCCAGCGCGCCGAACTTCACGTCATCGGCCTCTTGCTGGAAATAGCGCGGCGGCAGGAACTGCGGCACGCCATCGGCCAGCTTGCCCGTGTGCTCGACGAGTGCCACGCGGCCGTCTTCGTCGCCTACGATCAGGTCCTGATCGCCATCGCCGTCCCAATCCACGGCCACCGGCACGATCATTTCCAGATCCATCGCCAGCGGGCGGCCCTCGTGCATCAATCGCCGCCCGGCCGCGTAGTGCGGCTCGCGGCGCGTGCCGGTGTTCTCGAAATACGTGAAGCCATCGAGAAACTCGCCGCAGAGCAGATCGAGATCGCCGTCCGCGTCGAAATCGGCAAAGTTCGGCGAGGGCAGTCCGAAGGTGTCTACCGGCTGGCCGGCGGCTTGAACCTTCACCGGCTTGTCATACGCGGGCTTGTCGTTCGTGCCCGTGTTGTAAAGCAGGTAGACAATTCCGTGCAGCGGTCCGTTGGTCCAGCGGCCCGTGCGATCGTAAGCATCGTCCCAGCCGTAATCAGTCCAGTCTTCCGCGCCCACAATCAGATCGACGCGGTCGTCGCCATCGTAATCGACATATTTCCATTGATTGTGCCGCACTTTATTGGGATGAATGTTGGCTGCCAGCGGCAACTTCCGCGGCTTCTCCAATCCGGTTTTGAGGAACTCCGGATACTCATTCGCCGGCGAGAGCACCCGCACGCGCCCCTCGACATACGAGGGCGAGACATTGCCCACGGCGCGACTGATGCGCCGCGCCGCTTTGAACACGGGAAACTTGCCGCCGGGATTCTCGAACAGGTACGTGCCGTTGTACGGCTTGTCCGGACAACAGACGACGAGATCCAGATCGCCATCGGCGTCGAAATCCATCGGCAACGGGAACGACCACAGGCCCACGCCCAGATCAACCACCAGCCCCGGGTGGTTGTACTTAAGCGGCTGGAGTTCCGCGCTTTGAGCGTGGGCGAACAGACTCGCGAGAAGCACCAGGACCAAATGCCTGCACGTGATTATCCTGACCATATGGTCCTCGAAGGTTCAATGGAAGCGATTTGCTGGCTCTGAATGGTATCCCAACGGCCTAGCGACCGCAAAACGGTGCCGCCGTGTGCGCCGTGTGGATTCAGCTTGCGGCGGACTGCGCCAAGCGATATTTTGGAAGCTCATCTCAGGCGGACGATCTTCGCTTCCCGCGGTTAGCAGAGGAGACGTCATGCATTTTCGTCGTGCGCGTGGTGGTTTCACTCTCGTCGAGTTGCTGGTGGTGATTGCCATCATTGGCATCCTGATCGCGCTGCTGCTCCCGGCTGTGCAGGCCGCTCGCGAAGCCGCGCGGCGAACGGAATGCACCAACAAGCTCAAACAAGTCGGATTGGCCACGCACAATCTGAACGGCAGTTACAAATCGCTGCCTCCGCTGGCGGCCGTCAATCAGCCGGGTCGGCTAGGCGTCCACCTGGCCGCTCCGCGACGACTTCATGAGCCGTATCATGGATCGGAAGGATTCACCTTCTACGGCTGGCTGCTTCCGTTCATGGAACAGGAGTCGATCTACGAGCAGTCGATCAATCCTACCACCGGCGTGCCGGAATCAAGTGGTCGCGTTGGGGGCGTGGAATTGCGCTATCTGCCCATGCCACCTTTCCTCTGCCCCTCCGATCCGACGGCCGATATCGGAGGGAGATTGGGCAGCACGACCAACGGCGGCGCCAACATCTGGGCGATCAGCAACTATGCTGCCAACTATTTGGCCTTTGGCAAGCCGATGGGTGCCAATTCGAACGTTCGCCGTGAGGAAGGGGGCGTGAGAATTCCCAGCAGCTTTCTGGATGGGACGACCAACACGGTCATTCACGCCGAACGCTACGGCACGTGCGGCACCAGCGGCGGACTTCCGAATGGTGCGACCACCTTTGGCAATTTGTGGATGGACTCCAACAGCGTCTGGCGTCCCGTGTTCTGCATCAATCAATCCAGCAAGGATCCCTCTGTGCTAGGCTTTGTGCCCTGCGAGGCGCCGCAATCGAATCCTCGCCCCTACGTCAATTGCGTTCACACACGCACCCAATCCGGACATCCCGGCGGGCTGAACATCTGCCTGGCCGACGGCAGCGTACGGTTTATTCGCGCTACCCTCAGCGTGACGGTCTGGGAGCGGATCTGCGATCCGCGCGATGGTGTTCCCGTGTCGCACGGAGACTTTTAGAACGAGCACGCATTTCCAGTCCCACGTTGATCCATCAAAATAGAATGCTCCTCCTCCGTTGCGTGAACCACTTCGTTCAAGTCGCGTGTCTGTTCGCGCTAGCAGGCTGCTCCGGCCCCAATCCGGCAGAGCACGGATTATCTTCGGTGCAGGGCAAGGTGCTGGCCAAGGGAGGCCAGCCTTTTAATGGCGGCGCCATCGACTTTCGCGCCGCTGACAATTCGTCCGGTTCTGCCTCGGGAGCGATCGGTCCCGACGGCACGTTTACCATTTCGACGGTAATTGGCGATGAAGTTGTGCCCGGCGCTAAGCCCGGCCAGTATCGTGTGACCGTGGTGCCGCCCATGGGAGAGAATCAATCCGCCACGCCTCCCATCCAACTCAAAAAGCTCTACAAGATCGAATCCAGCAGCAATACGCTGACGATTCAGCTCCCCTGAGCAAATCCGGCGGGTCGATTGCACAAGCAGAAGTGGCCGGGTAGATTGATGCCCGCTGTGTTGTGAACCGTTGCAACGAGGGAAGGGCCTGCTATGAGCTCCAGGCAGCCTCAGTCCGGTCGACAGCCTCCGACAGTGCGGGCAGGCAATTCGTACAACTACAATCCCGCGCAGCAGGCGCCGCCGTCGCAGAACCGCCTGTTGGATGCGCTGGCCGAGCGGAACCTTCCGCCCGAGGAGCCGGAATCTCGCGCCCCCACGCTGGCCACGGCCATGTTCCTGGGCGTCTTCGAGTTTCCGTTCTATTTCTCCAGCCTGGGCTGCCTGGTCGGTACGGCTTGCGGTCTGGCGTTCACGTTCCTGGTCATGGTGTTTTCTCTCGATCAAGGGTTCACCGTCGGCGCGGCGGTGCGGCCACTAGGGCAATGTGCCATGATGTCGCTGTTTCTGACCATGGGCTTTGCCATGGCGCATTGCCGCGTGATCCTGGAAGAGACGGCCTACGGGGCTGATGCCGTGCAGAACTGGCCAGGTTTCGATTGGAAGGGCTGGATGCTGACGTTCTTGTTCGCCGGCCTCATTCTCGGAGAGGCGCTGGCGGCAGGTTACCTGCTGGCTATCCCGCGCCTGTTCGGAGGAAACTGGTTGCCCGCGCTGGGCATCGCATTTCTGTTGTATCCCATCTTTCTGCTGTCGTGCCTGGAGAACGATTCCCCCATGGTGCCGATTGCCATGCCGGTGCTGCGCAGCTTCAAGACGGTGTGGTGGTGCTGGGGACTGCTCTACTTCTACTCCGCCATCATGCTGGTGGGATGGGTTGTCGTGGCATTCATCGGATTGCGCGTGCAGCCGTATCTAAGCGTTCTTGTCACGGGTCCGTTAATGGCCATCATGCTGATGATCTATGCCCGGTTGTTGGGGCGTCTGACATGGTGCGCCGGTCAGGAGACTGAAGATGAAGACTAATCTGCAACTTGCCGCTTGCCGTCTGTTGTCGCTGGTGTCGTTGAGCGCGTTGTTTGTGCTGCAGGCCGGTTGCGGCGGCGGCCCCGTCGCCGCTCCCAAGTCGTATAAAGAATACGCGTATAAGGATGGCGGTTGGGCCTGCGATTATCCGGAAGGCTGGACCGCAGAGTCCGGCGGCAAGAAGAATAGCTGGGGCAAGTTCGAATCGGGCAGCGCCCAGATCAAGCTGGCAACAGATATCACCGGCTCTCTGATGGCCGACATGGCCTCGATCGGCCAGAAGGATGGCCCCGCCACGCTCGAAGATTACGCGGTGCATAAGGTGCATGTGGGCGCCGAGGACGAGGCGGCCGCGGAATTTGGCGATTACAAAGAGCAGGAGCCCGTCGAGTTTATGAACGCCGTGGGCGGCTCCTCCCGCAAGAGCGAGTTCACGGCCTCCGGCGGCTTCTCGGGCCCGATCCATGGTTATCGAGCCACATTCCTCAATCGCGACCGCCGGTTCCGCGTGTTCTGCACCTGTTCGGAAAGCGATTGGAAAACCCTCCAGCCGGCGTTCGATAAGGTCCTCGAGAGCTTCCGCTCGGCAGGATAACGAACGATGCTCGAGCTACTCGAACCAGCAGAACTAGCAGGCTGGGCGGCGGCTGCGGCGGGCGTCGTTTTCTGCCTGATGCTCGTGCCCTATGTGCTGGGGCCGATCATGGTGTTCTCGATGCTGCGGTTTACGCTGCCGGCCGAGGTGATTCAGATCGATCCGGTCAAGGAGCCGCTGCCCGACGAGGTGCGCCGCTACTTTGCCGGGGTGTACGACGCGCTCACCGCGTGCGGCTTTCAACTGGTGGCCACGATTGTCTTGCCCCCCTTGATTCCCAACGTGCGATCGATTCTGGCGCTGTACGCCAACCGCACGACGGGAGATCAGGCCATGTCGACCTTGATCATCGCCACCGGCGGGATTGAGACGCTCAAGACGCGCTACGTGGAATTTCTCACCCGCTACAGCGATGGCCTGATAGTGCAGACCAACAACTCGCCCGAGCTCGGCGCATTCCGGCCGCTGCCGCAAGAGCGCACCGCGCAATTCTGGGAAATCGACGATGTGCCGCACTTGCACCGGTTGCATCAGTTCCATTGCGGGCAGCATCGCCGCGCGGGACAACCTGTTTGCAGTCTGGACAGTCGGTTCGGCGGCAACGCCGTGGCCTACGTGCAACAGGTAGTGCTTAAAGAAACGCTCGAGGCACAGGTGGCGCCCGGATACCTCACGCTCATGCCGTGGGGCCTGCGAGCCTCCTATCGCGGCGCGTGCGTCATGGCCTGGCAAGAGTTATGGCCGATCAAAGGCCTCCGCAAGCAGCGCCGCGCGGCAGAAGCGCAAGCCATCCTCGCCGAGTTTGAGGCCACGCAGCACGGACGCCGCGCGCGTGCGTAGGCACGTTCGTAGTCCCGCCTTCAGGCGGCCCTTGTGCGCGGTCTAATACACAAACGACAGGCCAATCTTGCCGATGCACACGTCGCGGTCGCCGCCGTTGATTTGCACCACGCTGTCGGCAGCCAGATGCAGATACTGCACGGAGGCGTTGAGAAACCACAGTCCACAGCCAGTGCAGGGCAGGAGCACGCTGGCGGCAGGACCGGTGGCAAAGTACCCGAAGGGGGCGTTGGCGCCGTCGGCGTTCAGGTAGTAGCCTCTTGCCCCCAGACCCCACTCGGCGGGCAGGCTCAGGCCGATCTTGAAACCGGCCCATTCGCATTTCCAGGAGGGTTCCAGTCCCAGATTGATGAACGTGTTTTGCGTTCCCTCCTGATCGTACAAATCGAAGTACACTCCGGCGAACGGCTTGACGGCGATCGCAGAAGGCGGCCCTCCGGAATCTGCCACCACATCGTAGCTGAATTTGAAGCCCAGCTCGTGAACATCCGAGCGCATCGTTTGATTCATGGTGAAGAACGCGTAGCGGGCATCGAGCGAGAAGGCGTGCCCGCTCACAACGCCGCCGACCATGACATCGCTCATGTCGGCCATGCGGTTTTCCGGATCGAAGTTCGCGCTATGGAACAGCGACACATACGGCCGCACGACCAATTCTTCCGCAAGCGCATGCGTCTTGAACAGGTTCAGGTACGGCTGCAGAATCGGTCCGTGATCTGCCTGCAGATAGCCGCGGAAGTAGAACGCCGACGGCAGATCGATTCCGCCCGACACCTGAAACGGCAGGCCGTGCCCCGGCGCTTCCGCCGGAGCTGCCGCCAGGCCGGTAGCATCGGCCCGACAGAACGGACAGGCTTTCGCCCCCGGCAGCCAGCACAGCGATGCTGCCAGCATGCACGCACCGAGGAGAAGTATTCGAACTGCAAATCCCATCGGCCCTCCTTGCCCAAACCGCGAGATTGGCCTTAGCCATACGACCCGATCTTACGTTTGCATCGTGTGTATCGTGGCGAACTGAGAAGCGACTTGAGGAGTTCCCCCGACGCCGTCATTACTTTCCCTGCAATCGGCAAGGTTTTCCTCAATCGCCGAGAGGGCCTAGTCGATAAAACTGGCGAGAAGCAGGCTTTCCGCGGTTAAGGGAGTTCCATGCGATGCAGCCGCCCCTCGGTTACGACGACGTAAAGCTTGGCGATGTGTGGCATAGCCCCACGCGCACCATCACCGAGACCGATGTGGTGATGTTCGCCGGCATGACGGGCGACATGAACCCGCTGCACGTGGATCACGAGTACGCCCGCAACTCTCCCTTCGGCAAGCCCATTGCCCACGGCCTGCTGGGACTCTCGTTCGTGGCCGGCCTGGGCTGCTTTAGCCCGTGGATGCAGACCGCGGCCTTTGTGGGCATCTCGGAATGGCGTTTCCTCAAGCCGCTCTACATTGGCGACACGGTTCGCGTGCGCACGGAAGTGATGACCATGACCGCCAAAGGTCGCCGCCACGGGCAGATTCAGTGGCGGCGCAGCCTGCTCAATCAGTCCGGCGAGATCGTGCAAGAGGGCAGCTTCGAGACGCTGGTCAAAACCGGCAGCGAAGGCCTGCGGCTGCACACGGGCGAAACGCAGGCCCGCGCAGCGTGAGCAGAGCACCGTTCCGGCATCGCGAGAGCTAATTGCGGAGCGAAAGCGCCTGCGTCAATTCATCGACCGTGATTCTACCCGCGTTAAAGTCGTCCGAGTCTACTCCGCCGCCGCAAAAAAGTATCGTCAACGCGCACGCCTTTCCCCTGCCTCACCTGGCCTATACCTCCATCAATGCCTTGGCGAGTTCCCTTGCCGTGGCGTATCGGTCGGCCGGATTCTTCGCCAAACAGCGCAGGCAGGTCCGGCTGACGATTGCGGGCACCGCCGGCCGAAGAGAACGCGGATCGTCGACCGGAACGCCGGAAACAACACAGACAAGGACATCCGCCAGACGATTGCCGGTCCACGGCGGACGGCCCGTCAACAGCGTGAAGAGCACCGCGCCGAGGCCGTAGACATCGGTGCGCGGATCGATCGCCCCCCACACGTCCGAGACTTGCTCGGGAGCCATGAAAGGCGCCGTGCCTGCGATCCGGCCCTCCCCGCGAGATTCTTGTTGTCGCGAGCGCGCCAGCCCGAAATCGGTGACGCGAATGCGGCCGTCGGAATCCAGCAGCAGGTTGGCTGGCTTCAAATCACAGTGCAGGACCCCCTGTTGATGTGCATGGTCGAGGGCCGAGCAAGCGTCTCGCACCCAACGCACGGCATCGGAAATTTCTACTGGCCCGCGGTGCAGGACGGTCGCGAGGTTCGGCCCGTCGACCAATTCCATGGCGATGAAATATCCTCCCGCGGGAGTCCGGCCCACGCCGTGGATGGCAACGATGCCGGGGTGTCGCATGCGGGCCAAGGTGCGCGCCTCCTGCAAGAACGAATCGATCACCTCCGGGTCTGTCTGAAAAGATTTGCGCAGATACTTCACTGCCACAAGGCGATCAAGGCTGCGCTGCAGGGATCGATAAACTTTCCCTACGCGGCCGGCGCCGATTAGGCGGTCGAGTCGATAATCGGCGTAGGAGAGCGGCGCGCGAGGGTCGGGATTGGGACGCACGACTTCTGCGAGCGAGAGACACGCATGCGGATCTGCCTCTGCGCGCAGCTCCTGATCGATCTGCCGCAGAATGGCGATCAGCTTTCCGGCGCGGTCACCGAACCGATCCACGTACTCTGCATGCCCTGGCCGATCGCCCCAGCGATGACGTGCGCGATACTCTTCGCTGATGATTCCCAGCGGCAGGCTTGTCGACGAGCCCAACTGCGGGAATTGGCCGAGATAGGCCTCTAATCGCCAGTTCGAGATCTCGACGACGTGCTGCCGCCTCCAACGATACTCCAGATCGATGCAGATCAGCTCGTGCAGCAATGGCGACTGTTGATCGACAGCCATCGCCGCGGACAGGAACTCTTGGATGCTCGCCGGCGGCGACGTTTGCCATGCTATTTCAAACGATCGGAGTTTCTCTTCGTCGACGGGTAGCTCATTCTCCATCGGCAGACTCCAACCTCGCGGCCAGCCGCCGTCGGAGCAGCGCCATGGTGCGCCGGACAGTCCGCTCGGAGCAGGCCAGCTCGGCCCCGATGTCTTCCAGCCGTTCGCCTTGAAGGCGCAGCTCCAGCAGGCGGCGCTCGAATGTTCCCAAGTCGGTTAGGATGGCTTCCAGTTCGTCGGCCAGGGCCAACGCCTCGTCCGGAGTCGGCCCCGCCGACACCAGATGGGCGATGTCGAGGGTTTCCGCTGGCTGCTCGGCACTCACGGTTCGGCGCGCGGCAGTATGCCGACGCGCTTGCCGGTAGAGCTTGTGCAGCGTGATCTCGACCAGCAACCGCCATAGATCCCCGCTACGAGACAGCGCGAAACGTCCCTCGCGAGCACCGACAAAGAAGCTTCGCCAGGCGGACATCACAACGTCCTCCGGCTCCGTGCGGCTAGCCAGGCGAGCGGAGAGCCGCGCACGCGCCAACGCGGTGAGCCGCTGCGCGTAGCGCTCGAAAATCTCATCGGCCGCGAACGCGTCTCCGTCGCAATAGCGCTGGAGCAGCTCGATGGAGGAGGGTACGTCGGGCGTGGGCAGGGCCGATTTCATAGATCGACGCCATTGTAGCTGCGGCGCGAGTCAAAACTTTGGCCGCTGCTCGAATCAAACGGGCATGTACTTCACAGACCAGGATTCCCAGTTGGAGGTTCAGCGATGGCTCATGTCGTCACGGCGCCCTGTTTTGGCTGCAAGTACACCGATTGCGTGGTGGTTTGTCCCGTGGAGTGCTTCTATGAAGGGGAGCAGATGTTGTATATCGCCCCGGATGACTGCATCGACTGCGCGCAATGCGTCGCCGAGTGTCCGGTGGAGGCCATCTTCCTCGACGATGACGTGCCGGCCGAGTGGCACAGCTTTATTGGCCTGAATGCCGAGATGTCTAGCCGGTGCGCGCCCATCGTGCAGCGCAAGCCGCCGCTGGCTGGTGGTTAGGAGCCCGCGAGAAGGGCGAGGTTCCGGGGTGGTGGCGCACCGGGGGGCTTACGCCACCCCGCTCGCCGGCTCGTGTCACTCGGATGCGATTTCCTTGATGCGGGCCTTAACCAGCTTGCGAACCAAGGCGGCGGGCAGCGGCTTGTGGGCGGGGAAGCGGATGGTGCCTTTGCTGGTGCTGTAACCCGCCAACTCTGCGGCATGGTCGGACACGGTCGCAGCGCTTAGCGGGTAGAAGGCACAATGCTTCGCGCTGGCGCCAAAGGCCACCAGCGGCCGCCCCGCCAAGCGGAACGTTGGAATGCCGTAGCTGATGCACTCCTCTGCCTTCGGCGCCGCGGCCTTGATCGTCTGGCGAAGCTTCTCCAGCGCAGCCGCCGGCTCATCGGGAAGAGATTGAAGATATTCCTCGATGGACTTCACGGCTGTTTTGCTACGCATGTTGCCGATCAGCTCTTGCCCGTTTGGGATCCCGGGGTGGGCGAGACTTCGGCGTGGCCGTTGCCCAGGCGGGCGAGGACCTCGGGAAGCTCCACGCCGCCGATGTCTTTCATCACTTGCATCATGGGGGGCAGGGTGCGGGCCATGTTCTGCAGGAAGTTGGCCGTGTTGGTCGTGCCGTTGTGGCCGCCGTTCTCCCAGACCACAATCTTGTCGAACTTGATGTTGGAGATGGCCTTGGCACTGGCGGCGGTGAGCTCATCCAGGTGCTCCAGCATCAGCATCTGGAAGGCCTTGTCCGAGCTGCCGCAGGCTTCGACGATCCGCTGCAAGCCCTCGGCCTTCTTGGCCATGATTTCGTATTGGCCGCGAGCCTCGGCTTCGAGCTTCGCGAAAATTGCCGACGCCTCGCCCTGGGCTTCGATCCGCCGCTTCTCTGCTTCCGCCTCGGCTTCCACCACGATGCGGGCCTTCTCGGCCTTGGCCGGGGCTTCGAGGGCGGCCCGCTGCTCGGCCTCGATCTTCGCGGCC
>JBGTDH010000022.1:0-4089 GCA_041748435.1 Pirellulales bacterium | reverse complement strand
GCTCGCTGATCTCCTGCTCCCCCGACCGCCCGAGGACCACCCTGACCGCCCCCGAAGCGCTAAGTTGAACTTCCCGATGAAACAGCCAACTGCGGTTGTTCGCGCTGCTGAACCTGGGGGTCGCCGACTTGCTGAGTAACGGAGCGATGAGCGCGTTGGCCGATAGCATTATGGGACATGGCGTGCAGCTTCATGACCTGTTTGAGGTGCTGCCGAGTCGCGAGGCGCAGAAGGAGTTCCAGCGGGAGTTGTCTACTATCCGTTCCCTCTGCCTGCAGCTTCTGGAACACCATCGGCTCGTGGCCTGAATTGCGTCACTTGCTAGCAGGGCTATAGCTCCTTGATCAGCAGGTTGGCAAATTCCAAGGCGTCGCCGTGGTGCTGCAGGGCGATGGGGCCGCGGGGGGCGATGCCGGGGAGCTGCACATTGTCGATGACGGTCTGACCGTTGAGTTGCACGGTAAGCCGCTCGCCTTTCAGGGTGATGACGAACCGGTTCCATTGGCCCAACGGCTTGTCAGCCCGCAGCTTGGGCGTGCAGCCGGCACGCACCTCGGCCGGCATTTCGCGATCGATGCGGTACCCTCGCACTTCGCCGGAGCCGATCGGATCGCAGAACATGTTGATCTGGCACTTGCGCGTGCCGCGCAGGTAGATGCCGCTGTCGCCGGCGTGCATCACTTCCACTTCCTTGCGTTTGCCGCTGGCGTCGACCGCGTATTCGCCGCTGGGAAGAATCACCTGCCGATTGATGGGCCGAGGCTTGGCCGTGAGCCGCCAATCGCAGACGAGCACGAAGTCTCCATACTCTTTCTCCGTCCACAGGTTCTTGTCCTTGGCATCGCTCATGCCGTCATAGGCCAGCACCCAGTTCTTGGGCTGCCAATGACCGTCGTGCCCGGGATCTGCTTTGAAGTTGCGGAGGTCTACGCCGGTGTAGAGCGGCACGAATCCGTCTTGCACCGGCGCCGTATCCGCCGGAGTCGGATTGGTCGAAGGAAGCTCCTTGATGCGAATGTTCTTGAACTCGGCCGGAGAGCCCTCGGACTCCAGGCACAGGTAGCCCTTACGCGGATGGCACTCCGTGGCGCCGGACACAACTTTGCCATTCACGGCCAGCTTGATCGCGCCGTCCTGGCACTCGACACGATAATGGTTCCACTCCCCCGCAGGCTTGCAACGCTGTTCACTTGGAAGACATCGTTCCATGCCGGCCGGGTGCGGGCGATCGGGCTTCATGCTCGCCCCATGAATCGAGAACACATCGCCGTGGCTGGTGTAGTTCTCCGTATTGCGGCCGTCCAGAATCTGCACTTCGATGGCGCGGGCGAAGGGCGTGCCCGGAGCGGTCAACGGATCGCTCCAGATAAACAGCCCGGCGTTGCCCCTTGGCTTGAGATGCCGCCACTCGAGCTCCAGCACGAAGTTTTCGTACTGCTTTTCAGTACGCATGATGCCGGTGGGCACGCCCGTGCTGTAGATCAGCCCGTCCCGCACGGTGAATGTCTCGGGCGCGCAGTTCACATTCACCCAGCCGCTGAGATCGCGGCCGTTGAACAGGGGCGCGAAGCCCTCCTCATGGGCAGCGCAACGGGACGCAATCCCCAAGGCTGTGGCCAACAGCACGGTGGCAATCGACGTTTTCATAACCGATCGCTCGCAATGTGTTCTTGCTACGCGTATCCTCAACGGCACATCCGCGATTATTATGACATGCCGCCAGGGCCGCGGCTATCAAGTGCATATGCTGTTCGATTCCGATTTTCTCAAGAAGCTGGAATACCTGTCGCTGGTGTCGCGGCGGGTCTTTCGCGGCTCGATTCTGGCGCAGCGCCGCACGATGCAGTTGGGCGGCGGAATCGAGTTCGCCGATCATCGCCAATACACGCCCGGAGACGACTTCCGGTATCTGGATTGGAACGTCTATGCCCGCCACGGCGACCTGCTGCTGAAGCGGTTTCAGGAGGAAGAAGACCTGCACGTCTACTTCCTGCTGGATTGCTCAAAGAGCATGGATTTTGGCGCCCCATCGAAGTTCGACCTGGCCCGCCAGGTCACCGCGGCTCTGGCGTACATCGCGCTGGCCGATCTGGATCGTGTGGGCGTCGTGGCATTCTCCGACGAGATTGTGGTCGATTTCCCGCTGACGCGCGGCAAGGCCCGCATTCTCTCGTTGCTTAAGTTTCTGGAGGAGTTGAAACCTCAGGGGACACAAACTGATCTGGCCCGCGTGGCCACGGGTTTTGTGCATCGAACGCAGCGCCGCGGCTTGGCCGTGGTGGTGAGCGATCTGTTCGATCCGGCCGGCTACGAACGCGGCTTGGACATCCTGCGGCATCGCCGCTACGAACCGCACGTGGTGCAGGTTTACGATCCCCGCGAGGCCAATCCCGATCTTCGCGGCGATGTGGAGCTGTTCGACGTCGAGACGCAGGCTGCCCGCAAGGTGACCGTCACCGAGCGGAATCTCCGGCAGTACAAGGGAATCTTCGCCGCGTTCGAGGCGGGTGTGCAGGCCTATTGCCGCACCCACAGCGTGCATTGCACACGGGCCACGACGGACATCCCCTTCGATGAGCTGATCCTGCGAATGATGCGCTCCGCCGGGGCCGTCGTCTAGCAAGACGGCCATGCACTTTCGGAGTATACTCCAGCGATGCGATCCATGAGCGCAGGGCGAGCGTCGCGGCGTAGGCGAGCGTCGCGGCGTAAGCCCGACATGTCTTACATCGTTTTTCCAGCACGAGGCCGCATCGGCGCACCTATCGTCTGGCTCTGCCTTTGCGCTGCGGCCTATTGCCAAACGATTCCGGAACCCGCGAATGCGCTGCTCAAACAGCATTGCATGGAATGTCACCGCGGCGACAAGCCCAAGGGCGATCTAAGCCTCGACTCGCTCACGGCTGATTTCGCCGATGCTACGCTACGGGGTCGATGGTTGCGGATCGCTCAGCGGCTGAAGGCCGGAGAGATGCCGCCGGAGGGAAAGCCTCGTCCGCCGGAAGCAGACGTGCAATCGCTACGGGATTGGATCGAAGCGCGAGCTGCCGCGGCACTCGCAACCGAGCGGGCCGCCCAGGGACGAACGGTGCTACGCCGACTGAACCGATTCGAATACGAACGCACCGTGCGGGACCTGCTCGGTGTGCAGGTCGAGCTGCAAGATCTGCTGCCCGCCGATTCTTCGGCCGCGGGGTTCGACAACGTGGGCGATGCCTTGCACACGTCGTCCTTCCTGTTGGAGAAATATCTGGATGCCGCGGATAAAGCGCTCAACCTGGCGATTGCCAACTTGCCGCAGCCGCCGGTCGTGAGCAAACGCCTCAGCCTCAAGGACGAGCGGCATGTAAAGAACACCACGGAGAAGGTCTTCCGCCACACCGACGACGCGCTGATCTGCTTCAGCTCCTCTGCGTGGCAAGCCATCACGCTGAGTCAGTTCTATCCGCCCGACCGCGGCACGTATCGCTTTCGCATCTCGGCGCAGGCTGTGCAGAGCGACGGGAAGCCGGTGGCGTTCCGGATTGACGCCGGACCCATGCTCATGGCCACGCGCAGTCACCTGGTGAGTTATTTCGATGCTCCGGCGGCGCAGCCGGCCGTGATCGAGTTCGAAGAGCATCTAGAGGCCCGCAGCACAATTCGCATTCTGCCGTATGGGCTGGCCTCCGCGCAGGCGGTGAACAAGATCGGGGCCGACAGCTACGAGGGTCCGGGACTGGCGGTGCAATGGGTTGAGGTTCAGGGCCCGCTGCACGACGCCTGGCCGCCCGAGAGCCATCGCCGGATTTTTGGTGATCTGCCGTCGACGCCCGCGCCGATTTACAACTTCCGCAACCGAGTCGAGGTCGCGTCTTCCGATCCACCGGTTGATGCCCGCCGGATTCTGGAGAGCTTCGCCCGCCGGGCATTTCGCCGCAGCGTGAGCGATACAGAAGTGCAACCGCTGCGGGACCTGGTGACCGCAAAGTTAGCGGAGGGGCGTTCGTTCGAGCAAGCGGTGCGTGCGGCACTCTCGGCGGCTCTAATCTCCCCCGAGTTCTTGTTTCTGCGTGAGACGCCAGGCCCGCTGACGGATCATGCTCTCGC
>JBGTDH010000021.1:0-2531 GCA_041748435.1 Pirellulales bacterium | reverse complement strand
GGCTCCGCGCTTGCCGTTTTCGCGACCACGGACGACTAACTAACTACTGACAACTGACTACGAACCACGAACGAAGGATCTCTAATGCTCAACTATCGTGAACTCAAGCGGCGTTACGAACTGGACGGCCCGCAGCGGACGATCTCGCACCTCTCCGAGGCATTGCGGGAGCGGCATCTGCGGGCAGAAGATTTCAGCCTGCGGGACCTGGCGGAAGCCCTGGTGCCCGAGGGGCGGGAATGGGTGCGATCGCTCGATCCGCGCGGCGGCGGGGTGATGCTGCTGGAGGCAGACGGCGTCGACGTGACGGCCTTCCTGAACATCACCGGCCAGGTGATTTACAACCGCATCTTGGAGGCCTACACGCAGGAGGCGTTTGTGGTCTCCAAGCTCGTGCAGACCATTCCCACGCGGCTGGATGGCGAGAAGATTCCGGGCGTGGCCCGCCTGGCCGATGCGGCGGAAGAAGTACACCCGGGCATGCCGTATCCGCACGCCGGCTTCGGTGAAGACTACATCGAGACCCCCAGCACCGTGAAGCGCGGGCTGATTGTGCCCGTCACGCGGGAGGCGATCTACTTCGATCGCACGCACCTGGTGCTGGCCCGCGCGGCCGACGTGGGCGAACTGCTCGGCCTGAACAAGGAGAAGCGGCTGGTCGATTTGGCGATCGGGGTGACGAACAACTACAAGTGGCGCGGCACCACGTACGACACCTACCAGGCCACCACGCCGTGGGTCAATCTGAAGACCGCCAACGAGCTGATTGATTGGACCGATGTGGACGGGGCCGAGCAACTCTTCGCCGATATCCTGGATCCCAACACCAGCGAGCCGGTGCTGGTGAAGGCCAACACGGTGCTGGTCTCGCCCGCGTATCAGCATGCGGCGCATCGGGTGTTCAACGCGCCGGAGATCACGTATCAAGGATCGAGCGCTCCGACCATCACCACGGCGGCCAATCCGCTGGGGGGCTATCGGATTCGCGTGAGCCGGCTGATGTATCGCCGGATCGTGAACTCGGGTCAGAGCGCCGCCGATGCCCGCAAGTGGTGGTTCCTGGGCGACTTCGCCAAGGCGTTCGCGTACATGGAGAACTGGCCGATCACGGTGACGCAGTCTCCCGCGGGAAGCGAGGCCGACTTCAACAGCGACGTGGTGGTGCGGTTCAAGGCCAGCGAGCGTGGCGCCGCGGCCGTGCTCAATCCGCGGTACGTGGTGAAGAACACGGGCTGATCTCTTGCCATTGCATCTGCCGTCCCGGCCCCTCTCCCCGTGCTGGGGAGAGGGGCATTGTGAAATCGCCACGCACTCGGAGCAGATCATGCCCAGCAATCTCGAGAACCTGATCACGATTCGGAGTCAGATCCTGACGGAGCTGGCGGCGATCACGGCGGAGCGGAAGCCGACGTACTCGATCGACGGCCAGACGTTTAGTTGGAACGATTACCGCAGCCGGTTGTTGTCGGACCTACGCGATGTGGATGCGCTGATTGCGGCCGAGCAGCCACTGGAAGAGCGTTCGCAGGGCATTTCATAAAGCCGCGACCGGTGGTCGCGGAGCGCGAGTGAAGATTGTGCGATTGACGAGCGCTCCGCTCCGAAGACTGCGCGTCGCGGCTAACCGGCGATTTGTTCATCCTTCATCCTTCAGCCTTTCTTCCTTATGCCTGAACTCAACTTGAACGACGATCTTTCTGCGGCCGATAACTTGCAGACGGTGACCATTACGCAGGCCGGGACGCTGGAGGAGCAGACCGTGGCGGGGGTGCTGCGGCAGGCGGTTTCGATGCGCGAGATCGAGGCCTCCGCCGGGGTGCTGGAGCATGGCGATGTAAAGTTCCACGTGCCGGCCGACGGGCTGACCTTCGCTCCGGCAACGGGGGACACCGTGACCGACGCGGGCGCCATCGTCTGGGACGTGTTGGATGCCGATCTGCTGGCATTCGAGTCACGCTATCGGCTGTGGTGCCGGTAGGTGGACGCGTGACGGCAGCATCCCTCGCTTGGCGCGTCGGGCTACGCTCGCTAACGCGTCGGGTTAGTATTTGAGCAGACTACGGGCGAGGCTATGCTGGCGGCGCAAAAAAAAAACAGCCCGCCCGGCGTCTGTTAAGCGTCGACGCCAGACGGGCTGCACACCGCGGGATTAGTGCTCAACGCTCCGTGCGGTGTCCCTGTCAGACCAGCCGGCGGTGGAGCAGCCGCACCAAACTGGCCGACAATGAAGAGTAGGTCGTAATTCGCGGTGCAGCAAATTTCAATCTGCCAGCAGGGAAGCAAATATGCAGGTTGCCGAAATCACATCGACGGAGATCCGGACGCAAGTGCTGTCGCACCTGCTGGCGCTGCTGGCGCGGACCGAAGTGATCGACGAGCCGTTTACGCACTGCTATTTCGAGCAGGTGTTTCCCGAGGCCCTCTACGACGACCTGTTGGCCGCGCTGCCTGCCACGGAGTGTTATGACGGCGGCCGGAAGAAATCGGGCGATGGCTATTCCCTGCGGTACAAGATCGGAAGAGCACACGTC
>JBGTDH010000020.1:0-4689 GCA_041748435.1 Pirellulales bacterium | reverse complement strand
CGAAGACTCCCTTCAGCGTGCCCCAGCCATCGCCCACAACGGCCGCCGGGCCGGTCGTGCTGGCGGCGCCGCCTCCCGTGCCGCCACGGATGAAGCCCACGGTCTGCATGTTCGGCGCCGGTTCCGTGTTGCTGGAGCTGCAACCCAACGTGAGGGCTGCCAGGCTCAAGGCCAGCACTGCGGTGGAAGATGGATCACGCATAGGTGTTCGCAATTGTTACTCAGTTACTTCTGGAATACCTTGGGAGAGACCCTAATTGTGCCCAGGTCGTTGACGCCGGGCTGAATCTTGACCGTCACGCGCCCCAGCGGCCAATCGGTGGTGGTGGTCTTGCCGCCTTTCTCGATCTTCAGCGTGTCTTTCATGTTGGGCTTGCCGTCCTTGACCACTGGTCCGAGATAGCCCGACTTCTCCTGCCAGGCCACGAACTCCAAGTCGGCCCCGGCGGGCAGCTTTTCGATCTTGAACGTGCCGTCTTCCTTACTCACCGTGGCGTAGGGGTTGCTGCGCGGAAGAATGTAACCGCTCATCCAGGGGTGGATGTTGCAGCCCACCTTCACCGGAACGTTCTGCTGCCGGTTAAAGCGGTGATCGACGGAGCTGTTCGCCGGCAAGAGTGGATTAATCGCGGCATCGCCCAGCGGCTGCACGTTGCTATTGTGACCCACGGGATCGGAGTTGTGCAGCACCAGGGTCTGCTTCTCAAGCCACATGGTAATCACGCGCGGCGAAAAGCGGCCCCCCTTGTTGTCGTAGACCACCTTGGGCGGCGCGCCGGCTGCCAAATCGGGATTTACCTGCACATTGGGAGTCCGAACATAGACGATCACGTTGGCCAGGCCCCCCGTGGAATCGACAACCAACTCCTCGTCCTTCAGACCGAGCTGGCCGAACACCTCGACGTCCTTGTTCACATCGATCGGCTTGCGCTCGGGCACCGGGCCATCGAACACGAACTTGCCCGTCAGATCGCCCCATTGCTGAGCCTGGCTCAGAGCCGGAACGACGATTAGAGCTAACACGAATAGGAAACTTCTCATGGACCTACACTCCAATTCTCTGTTTGAACACTCCGTACTGAGTACGCAGTTTGGTTTCGATTTCATTCTCCCGCCGCGGGCGGCATCGGCATCGGCGCCGCCTGGATCAGAGGCTTGATTGAATACTGCTCTTTGGCAAACTGATCGAAGTTGAGCAGCAGATCGACCACGGCCTCCAGTTGATCGGGACTGTGCCCCTCGGTAATCAGCGGCCCTTTGTCTCCCATGATGATCTTGGGGTCGAGCGTCTTATCCACCGGGAAGTTCACCGGCATGCCTGTGTAGGGCAACAGCCGCTTGGGGTTGGCCAGCCAGGCTTCCAGGAACTCCGGCCGCAAGCGGCGGGCCACCTGTCCCAACTGCGGCGCCATCTCGCGCACGCTGCCTTGCGGTGTGTAATCGCCCAGCTTGTGACACTTCACACAGAAGTTGCCGTTGGTCACAATCTTCAGCGCATCGTCCAGCCGTCCGGGGAACTCCGATTGCGCCGCCACAAGGTGGCTGTCCCGCGTGCGGCGATCGAACTCGTAGGGATACTGCTCCCCTTCCACGGCCGCGAAGTAGTTGGCCAGTTTGCTGGCTTCGTCGGGCGACATATTGAACTTGGGCATCCGCAGCACGACGGCCGGCCGGATAGGCGTGGGATCAAGCAGGAAATCGTGCAGCCAATCGGTGTTCACCTTGCGGCCTTCGCCGGCCAGCGGAGGCGGAACCCAACCCCAGGCATCCCCGTACTTGGCGTTGGGGTTTAGTTGCCGCTGATTGGCCAGCACCACGGGATGGATCAGCCGCGCCAAATCGCCGCCGACTTCCGGATGATGGTCTGAAATCCATTGCTTGGGAATTGGCACCTGGTCGCCCGCCAGCCACGACTGGCCATTGATGACGGCGTTCTCCCACAGTGTGAAGAACTGCAACGTCAGCTCGGGATTGTCGTCGTCCTCTTGCTCTTGCACTTCTCCCTGCTCGTTGGTCACGGGCACCGCGGTGATGCGTGCGTGCGCCAAACCGCGGCGGTCTGTCTGCCGAGATTGCAGCAACTGCTTGGGCGTCGGCTGCGGGCGGAACAGGTCGTACTCGTTGGCAGGGAATTGCCGCTGGGCCACGAACTCGCGGAAGTTGGGATCGAAATCGAAATCCCACTTCTCGGTTTGCAGGGCGTGGCAGCCCGCGCAGTTGAAGCGGTCCAGCAGCTTGCGGCCTTCCACGATGGCCTTCTGCCGCGGATCGGGGCGATAAACGTATTGCTCGGCCGGAGGCTCCGCCACGAGACCCAGCACGAATGTCATCACCGCTTCGATCTCGTCCTGCTTGAAGGGGAAGCGCGGCATCCGCAACCGCTCGTTGTAGGTCTTGTTCTCCGTCTTCTTGTAGTCGTAGCTGCGCGGCTCGTTGAGCTTCTGCCACAGGAAGCCCTCGCGGGCATGGTGTTCCAGCTTTTCGCGGAAGAAGCCTTCGTCCGGCGGCAGATCCTTGATCTTGGGCAGGTGGTAATGCGTGCTGTCTCCATGCGGGGCTTCGCCATGCGCACGGCCCAGGTAGCTCACGATCTGCTCGAATGCCAGCTTGGAGGGATCCTTGCGGCCCCAATCGGCCAGGCCGGTGCCGATGGGCTTGGCGTTCTCGAAGCCGGGGATATCGTGGCAGCCCGCGCAGCCATACTTGCTGATCGAGCGGCGGCCGACATAGAGCAGCTTGTGCTTCAGGCGGCTGTCGTCGCTGAACTTGCCGACCAGCTCGACCTCGTCTCCCTTGAGGTTGGGTCGTTCCGATTCCGGGATGCCGTCTTGCAGATACCGCTCGGCCCGCTTGCGAGGATAAGCCTGCGAGAGGTGCATCATCGCCAGATCGTCCAGCGCTTGCGTGTTCAACTCCGGCACCGGCTGCGGCTTCCAACCTTGCTGGGAGCCCATCAGGTAGGCCGTGATATCGGCGGCCGGGTCGGTCACTTCCGTGACGTTGCCTTCCTTGTCCTTTTCTTCGATCGGCGTCAGGAACACATCGGGCATCACCGTTCGGGAATGATACCGATTGGGCTGCCGCACCCAACTATACAGCCACTTGGGACCGGTGGGCGTATCGAGCTTGGCGCCGATGCGGGACAGGTCCGGACCTTGCGATTGCTTGGCGTCCGGGAACTCGTTGTGTTGATGACAAGCTAGGCAGCCGCGAAGCTGGAACCGCTGCTTGCCGCGCTCCGCCGAAGGATCGGCCGTGACGCCTTCCGGCTTGCCGGCGAACTCGAACGGCTGGCTGGCAGCCAGCAAATACTCGGTAATGGCGCGAATCTCGATCGGCTCGAGCTTCTCCGCCTCGGAGCGGCCCTTGCTCTCTTCCATCACCATGTGCCCGTGGGCATCCTTCACCACCCGGCCCTCGTTTAGTTGCGGCTCGGGAAGGAGATGGCCCCACAGTCCAAAGAACTGCGGCATCTTGGTGGTGGGGCGGAAATCCTTCGGTTCGCGAACCCAGTGATAGAGCCAATCCCGATCGACCTTGTTCCCCAAATGCCGCAGGCTGGGGCCGACTTTGCGGTGCGTGCCCGGCGATTCCACATCGGCCAGCAATGAGGCCAGCTTGCGGCTTTCTAAGGTGAGCCGAGGCTTCTCGGCAGCGGCAGCGGCAGCGGCGCTTCCGGAGGAAGCACTGCCTGACATCGCGGCTTCGGCCCGGCGGGAGTCCGCTTCTACGAGCTGCATTAGCTCGCGGCGGGCCGCATCGCTCGCGGGACTGGCCGCCACCTGTTTGGCCAACAACTTCTCACGTGGGGAGAGATTCGGATCGATCAACAACTGGGCGGCGGCGAACGAATAGTTCGGCTCGGCTCGCAAGTCTGGACCGATGCGCTTCTCGGGTCCGTCGTATCCGTTGATCTCGTGGCAGCCGAAGCAGCCGTAGGTGCGCACCAGGTCGTAGCCTCGCATCAGCTTCGGGGCGGGCGGCTCGGGGAAGCGCTCGCTGGCTTCCAGCTCCGTCACCTCGTGATGGCACTTGAGGCAACTGCTCTCCACGAAGCGTGCTGGCCGCATCGGGTAGATCCAGTGATGGTTGTCGAACCAGCCGTGCTTCGTCCGCCACTGTTCCGCTTCTGCGTGCGTGCTGGGAGAGTGGTTGGCCCATTTGAAGGCCGTAGCGCTGCCTTGGCCATCGTGACAAATCGTGCAGCCGATCTCCTGGGCCTTATGCGGGCTGAGCGAACCCACGTACAAGTCCAATCGTGGGTGCGAGCTGTACGGCTGCGGCACGCCGCGACGCACGGCTAGCTTCAGCGGCTGGCCCCAGGTCACGCTCTCTGTGAGATAGGTGATGGCCCGTTGGCGGGTCGTGACCTTCACCTCGCCGATCTCCAGGATCACGTCGCCCGGCTGCAAAAGTGCCTTGGCAGCAGCCGATCGCGGATCGACGATATCAATCGTCACGTCGCCGTCGTTCAACAGACCTTGCGAGGCAAGGGTGAGCCCGTAAATGTCCCGCGTGGAGGGTGGCAGTAGTTTGCCATCCTCTGTTTTGCGTTGCTCCGGCGGCTGAGCCGGGGTGGCGAGTTGGGCGTGGATCAAGTCTTCGGATCGGAAGCCGGGCTCGACGGCGGAGCCCGGGGCGGTCGATTCAATGCCCAGGTGGCAGGTGGTGCAGCGATCGAAACGGGCC
>JBGTDH010000019.1:0-8945 GCA_041748435.1 Pirellulales bacterium | reverse complement strand
GATAAAAGTGGCGTGATCAACGAGCGCTTCACGTGGATGTAGACGCTGCGACGGGCTTGCTCCTCGGAGGATGAGCTGCCCCAACCCTCGCCCGGGCGGGATTGGCCGGCCAGCACCTCGGCCGAAATCTCGGGATACGTGCCAGGGCCAAACATCCGGGTGTTGAGCTTGCCGGTCACGGCGTAGGTGGCATCCCGCAGCTCCTCGCCACTCAGCCGTCGCATGTCGAATCGCCACAGCAGATTGTTCAGCGGGTCTTGCCGGGAGGCTTGCTCATCGCCACGGTAAGCCATCTGATAGGCATTGGAAAGCACGATCATGCGGTGCAGCGGCTTCATCCGCCAGCCCTGACGCACGAACTCCCCGGCAAGCCAATCGAGCAGTTCCGGATGCGTGGGGGAATCTCCCAACTGACCGAAGTTATTGGTGGAGCGGACCAGGCCGCGGCCGAAATGATGCTGCCAGATGCGATTGGCCATCACGCGCGACGTGAGCCGGTTATCCGGCGATGCAATCCAGTTGGCCAATACCGTGCGGCGGCCCGAGCTCTTGGCGCTCGGTGCGATGGACGGCAACTGTGGGTCCGGTGTCTCAAAAATCTCGGGAAAGCCGGGCGTGACCGGATCTTTCTTCACGTGCGGATTACCCCGGTTGAAGACAAACGTCTCCGGCGGCTTGGCCAGTGCGCGGGCCACGCTTAGCGCCATTTCACGCGGGGCCAGCTTTTCTCCCTTCACCTCGTCGTGAAGCTCCTTGAGTCGCGAATACTCGGCCCAATCTTCCTCGCCCAGAAAGTCCTTCAGCTTCTCTCTGAGCACCTTCTCGCGCTCGCGGGTCTCGGTTTTGCGCTGATCCTCGGCTGGCATCTTCACGATTCCGCGCTGCTCGATCGGCTCCATTTGCTCGCGCAGCGCTTTCAGTTTCTGATCATGCACGGCATGGGCGGCGGCCACTTCCGGCGGAGAGATATCGGTCTGATTGGCAGATTGCTGGTCGCCGCGGTTCCCGTAGCTCGTTAGATCGTGGAAGAAGGCCAGCATGCGGTAGTAATCCCGCTGCGGAATTGGATCGATTTTGTGATCGTGGCACCGGGCACAGTTCACGGTCAGACCCAGGAAGACCTGGCTGGTGGTCGAGAGGATGTCGTCGAACTCGTCGTACAGAGACTGCAGCGGATCGGCTGGCTCGTCGTCCCACAACCCCAGGCGATAGTAGCCGGTGGCGATGATGGTCTCGGTGCTGCGGTCGGGCAGCTCATCGCCGGCCAGTTGCTCGCGGATGAACTGATCGTAGGGCTTGTCGGCATTGAACGAGCGGATGACATAATCGCGGTAGCGCCAGGCATTGGGCTTCACGCCGTCTCGCTCGAAGCTGTTGGTGTCGGCATAGCGCACCAGGTCCAGCCAATGGCGAGCCCAGTGTTCACCGTAGCGCTCCGAGGCAAGTAAGCGATCGACGACCTTGGCATAGGTCGTAGAGGACCCATGGGACTTATACGATTGCTCGAACTCGGCGACTTCTTCCACAGTGGGTGGTAGCCCCGTCAGATCGAAGTAGATCCGCCGAAGTAGCGCGATCGGTTCCGCCCTCGGCGCGGGCTTCAAGCCAGCCGCGTGAAGTTTATCAAGCACGAAGGCATCCATCGGAGTGCGAACCCAGGACGCATCCTTCACGACGGGCGGAGTCTGGGGTTTCATGGGCTGGAAGGCCCAGTGCTCGTTCCAGTTGGCCCCTTCGGCGATCCAGCGCCGCACCAAGTCGATTTGAGCGGTCGTCAGCGGCGCGCCTTCGGGGGGCATGCGCACGCCCTCTTCTTCTGCCGTGATGCGCCGCAGCAACTCGCTGGCTTGGACATTGCCCGCAACGATGGCTGGCTCCCCCGACTCGGCCACGGCCAAGGCCGCTTCGCGGCGATGCAGCCGCAATCCGCTCTCCGATTTGTCCGGTCCATGACAGGCAAAGCAGCGGCGCGCCAACAGCGGCCGGATATCACGGCCGAAATCGACCTTGGTCCCCTGGCCAGGAAGTGTGTCGTTCGCCACAGCCAGTTCGCCCATCTCGGTCCATGAGATCAACGAGCAGACGAACGCGCAAACGGTTGAGAGCAGCAAGCGGGCCATCGGCAAGGCGGGCGGGGTTGGGCGGGATTGCAAGCCACTCTTGCATTATCCGTGACAGGATACCGCGGTCGCAACCCTTAGCGGACGAATTTGATTCCGCTCCAGTACGACCAGTCCCAATTCGAGACAAGACTTGGGCCGGGCCGGGTGCGCAAGACCAGGCGCGCCGGAGGATCGGGCGGCAGCGTCAATCGCAGAGTCTGCTGGCCCCGATGCGCGGCAGTTTCATGAGGAGTGAGGAGCTGCTCCCACAAGACCTCCTGGCGCCCGTCGCTCCAATGCCCTTCGACCTGAAATTCAACGCCGTCGGTGTGCTCCGCGCCTTGGTGCGCTTCCTCGCGAATGCCAAAGACGGCGACAAACTCGGTCGCCCTTGGAGGCGTCGTAAACTCCACCTCGCCGGCGGCATGCACCTGCACCGCTTTCTGCAGTCCGATCCTGAAGAACACATGTTGGAAATCGCAACGGACGCGGTCGGGGGTCAGTTCCGCAACGCCTTCATCCTCAAAAGCCTGCAACGGCTTGGACGGCACGAGCGGAAGGTCCGACATCGCAGAAAGCTTGAGGACCGGGGGTCCCCAGAAACGGGCTTGCTTGCCGAGCGCCTGCAGTCGGATCGAGCGCAACGGTCGACTTGCGCGGGCATGCACAAAAGCGGTAAGTTCCCCTTGTGTCTCCAGCAGCGGATGCAGCAAGAACCCGTCGCGGGCCAACGCAGGCACGAGCCTGTAGGTCTGCTCGCGGCCGTTGTGGTCGGTCACGATCAGGTGCAGCAGGGGCGGCTTGTAAGTGATGTTTCGCAGTCGTCCGCGCAAGTTCAGCGGCAACTCGGCCTGCAACCACAGCGGCTGATCCAGTGTGGCAGGCAGCACAATATCCTCGCCCAACGTCACCTCGCGCTCCCAGAGCACCGTTTTGGCGACTGGACTCGGTTGCGGAGATTCCTTCTTGCGGAGCAAGAGAAAATCGCCCTCGGACATCACGGGTTCGTACCGTCTCGGCAGTGCGGCGAGAATGGCCCCGTCGTCGATGGTTGGATAGCGGCCATCGATGGTGATGTGCTTCCACAGGATGAACTCGGGCGCCCGGGGCGATTCGAAGAAACGCAGGTTCTCGAGTGCCAACCGGGGGGTGTACGCGCTGTAACTCTGAATGATCGGCCGCGGACGATAGTTCAATCCGTGAATCAACGCTATTCCCTGTTCGTAATTGAAGACATCGACCGATGCGGCGCCAACCCGTTTCACGATTTCTGGCGCGGGACATGCAAGGCGGGCCGCTTCCAGCTCTTGTTCCCAGCGTTCGGGTTGCGTGTGCGCGGCCAGCATCCATTTGCAGTTGGTTGCCATTCGGCCCACGGCGACTTGCGGGAAGTCCGTCAATACGTGGCCGGCCTGGTGCATTCCCCACAGGCAGACCAGCGGAGCGGCTTGAAACCAGTGCCACCGGCGGGTTGCAAGCAGCAAGCCGGGGAGCGCCATGGAAATCATGGCAGTGAAGGTGAAAAAGCCCAGGACGTGGCCGTCGGCGCGGATGAATCCATGCTTCCAGGCCACAAACCAGGCAGCGGCCAGGTAGAGCGCGCAAAAGCACGCCATCGCGCGATCGGAATGGCGTCTTACCACTTGCGCCAGAAACACGGCCACCATGCCCAGCACGGCCACACCGGCCTTGAACACCCGCGGTGTTTCCTCGATGTTCATGGCGCTGGCATAACCCTGGCTGATCTCCCAGCTCATTCGCAAATAGGCAAGCATGTTCTGCGGGTGCTGACCGGCGGCCATCCAGAAGACGCCGAAAGCGAGGGAGAATCCCGCCAGCAGCTTGCCAGCGCCCGCAACATCGCGACGCCAGACGCGCAGACTTGCAGCGGCTCCCAGCCCAGCCACGGCCACCATCAAATACGTGAACTTGAACTGACTTAGAAAGGCCAAGGCGGCGATGGAGACGGCGAGTTGCCAACGCGGCGAGTCGGAGCGCATCAGGCATGCCACGACAATTAACGAAATCAACAGGAGATACGTAGCATCGGGCAAGACGTGGCAGAACAGAATGCAAGCGATGCAGAAACAGGCCTGCTGCACGACACCCAACCGACGCGTGATCGCGACCATGCCCACCGCGACCAGGAGTTTGCCCAGGATCTCCCACAGGAGCTTCGAGGTGGCCAACGTGTCTCCGAGGTGGAACTGACTTTGCAAATACCCCCAAGGGCCCCAGGTAAAAATGATATCTCGCCCGAATTGCCATCCCTGGGCATGGGCATGGATGAGCACTTCTTGCCACGAGGGATCCAATTGAGGCGTGGGAGCGTAGCTCGGACTGACAAGACTTGGCCAGAGCAGGAGCGCAAGGATCAGGGAGCAAATCGCCCGACGATCAGCGCGCGCCTTTGGTTGCACCGCCACGCTCGCGACCGGGGCGACCTGCGGCAACTCGGCCAAGGCTGACGTCATGAGCACTCTCCGGGGTTAATCGCGAGGCGGTCGAGCCGGCATCACGGAACTAGCGTCGCGGGGCGGAATTGGGAGCGGCGGCATGTCTGGCTGCGGCAGGCGACGCGTCGTCTTTGACGAGTAGCGTGACCGACTTCAATTCGATGCGACAGTCCCGTATGTCCGGATCGAACCGCAAGTGATCGATCTCCTCGCCGATGTAGACGGTGAGCGTCTGCGGACCCGTGTCGCAAGGAATTAACTGGCTATGGTTTCCCTCCGGCTCCAGAGCAGTCGTTCCGGTGCGGTCCCAGAAGACTTGAAACAAGGGGGGAACGTGATCGTCATTCGTCAGCTCCAACACGAGGCGGACCGCGAGAACGTGCTGGGGTTGTTGGAGGCGGAACATCGCATAGGGATCCGCGCCGGTGCTCTTTCCCACCGTTCCGCTCCACTCCATCGCGTGGCTGAGCACGAGGGCAAGATTGGCGGGGATTTCCTTGATCGAGGAGCGATGGGCCATGGCGCCATAGCGGACTCTCTCCAGCATCGCCAACTGCTTTTCCAGTTTTCGCCGATGCGGGTACAGGTTGTGCCGGTTGGCAATCAGATCGAGTGGCACACCGGCGCGGACTTCGTTTTCGTAGGCCGTCCACATGGTGCGAAGCTGGCGTCCGTGCGCCTTGGCGTGGTAGTAACTGCGAACAGAAGTCAGGCAGAGCAACAACATGACCGCTGTGCAGAGCAGCCGGCGACGTTCGAACGATTGGCAGCACACGGTCCAGGTGGCGTAAAGAGTGCAAACAAACAGGCCCGAGTACACCATGTAACGGGAATCGAAGCCTGCTTCGGCATTCAATCCGGATCGCACCCAGCCGATTGCAAAGGCGAGTGCGCCACAGCCGGCCAGAAACAACGTCAAGCCCGCGGCGCGCAGCTGATCTTCGCGCCGGGAAAGAAAAGTGCGGCCGAGCAAATACAGCGAAAAGCAGGTGAGAGCGACCGCGACAAATCCCGAATCGGGCCAATAGGAAGCCCCGCCACCGAAGCCGCCGGCCAAGAACCGCGTGGTCACCAACAACACTTTCACGAACGAGTGGGGCGGCGCGCTCCCGTCGGGCGGGGCATAGCCGTGAAAGTACGCCGCCACGAGTGCAAAGAATGCCAGGGCGAAGCCCAGCGCCAGGACTGCTCGTCGCCGTCCGTCCGGCGCGCCGGAGCGATGGATGACGAACGACAGCCCCAAGAGCCAGATCGCCAGGAAAGGCCCAAAAACAATGCCGGCGCCTCCGCATAGGGGCAGGCTCAGCAACACCAGTCCGAAAGGCACTAGCGCCAACTCCCGATCGGGCTGGCGATGGCGCGTGATCGCGAAGAGTAGATAGGCCGCCAAGCCGACGAATAACGCGTTCTGCAAGGCGAACATCCAGAGCAGCGTTTCAAACTGCCCCGCGTGCAGCAGCACCAGGGGAATCGCGGCATCGCCAATCTCACTGTGCCCTCGCACGCGCCGCAACGTCCAGATTCCCACGGCCGAGAGCGTGCTGAGCAGGGCGACACTCACCATCATGGCCGGCCGCGTATCGCCCGTGGCCCGCAGCAGGCTCAGGATCAGCGCTTTCGGGAGCACTATGCGATGCTCGTTATGCTGCGACCAGAGCCACTGCGGCGTGACCGCTATTTCGCCAGTATAGAGGGGCACGATTTCCCAGTCGTCCCAATGCGGCACGTTGCGGCTGTAATGATTCACGTACAGGGCAGCCCACACCGACAGGGCGAGCCACATGCCCCACACCAATACGGATGCGAGCTGCCGCGGCCGGTGCGACGTCTGCAAGTCGAGCAAATCGGCCGGTTGGCTAAGCGTGCGATCCATCCCTGATCCTTGATTTGCACGGAAGTCATGACCCGCCTTGGTGGAGCTATTTCCCCCACAGGGCATAGCGATACCACTTCAGATAGCGGGGCAGCCATTTCCAGAGCTTGAAATTGGATTGGCCAGCCGTGCGGTCGCGCCACGTCGTGGGCACTTGCGCGATCGGCTCTCCGCGGCGGAATGCCTTGGCCGTGAGTTCCAGGGCCAGCTCGAAGCCGCCTTGGCTCTCGATCTTCAGATCCCGCACGAGCGCGGCGTCGTACAAGCGAAAGTTATTCGTGGCATCGTGCGAGGGAAATCTCACCAGATAGCGCAGCGAAAGTCCCGCCATCCGGCTCATCAGACGCTTAAGGGGCGGCCCGCCAATCTGCCGGCCACCGCGCATGTAACGGCTGGCGCAGACAATGCGGTAGCCTTCGCGATACAGCTCGAGCATGCGCGTGACGCAGCTCAAGTCGTCCGAGCCATCGGCCATGGCTACCAAAAGGGGACCATCGGCAGCGACGGCGAAACCCTTTTTCAACGCCGACACCACGCCGGGACCCACGTCGTTGCGCACCAGCCGCAGCCACGGGCGCGAGGCCGCCAGCTTGCGCGCCACCGGCACCGTGGGATCGCTCTCGTCGTCGTAGATAATGTAAACAACACGCGTTGAAGGAAGATGCTGCTCGATCTGGTCAACCAGCGTCGGCAGATTATCCTGCTCGTGATAGACAGGCACCACCACTTGCAACGTGGCCGGAGTTACGGCTGCATAGTGCCGTTTGGGGACGATTGTGGCTGGCATCATCGCGTTCCTTCGCTGGACACAGTAAACGCACGCCCCGAACTAGATGGCGCCAATCTCGACTTGCTTTCCGATCCAGGGGATCACTTCGTCCAGCACTTCGTCCAACGAAGTCGTGGCCTCGAAGCCCAGCAGCCGCTTCGCTTTCTCGACCGTCGGAACGCGGCACTGCACGTCGTAATCGAACGGCTTGTCCGACACGTAGTTGAACGGCTTCCACTGCCCGTGGACCTTGTGCCAGATCATCTCGGCCAGCTCCAGCACCGTGGTGGAAACGTCCGTCGAAAGATTGAAATCCTCGTTCAACGCCGCAGGATGTTCGATGCACGTGCGTATGCCGCGGGCCAGGTCGGCGCCGTAAGTATAGTGACGCACCTGCTTGCCATCGCCCAGAATGTGCAGCGGGTCTTGTCCCTTCAGCACCTTCTGCACGAGGTCCGGCACCACGTGGCTCATGGCCAGCTTCACGTTGCCGGAGAGAATCTCTTCATCGCCCAGGGCCCGTCGCTCGCCGATGCCCACGCAGTTAAACGGACGGCAAAGGGTGTACGGAAGGCCGTACTGCTCGTAGGCGCCCTGGGTGAAGTACTCCACGGCCAGCTTCTGGAAGCCATACGTCGAGGCCGGCGGCGGGCAGTTGCGCTGCTCCCCTTCGGGCGTCGGAAAGGTCTTGGAATTCTCGAAGACCATCGACGACGAGATGGCCGTGATCTTCTGCAGCTTGCTGTGCCGATGCGCCCAGATAGCGGCATCGAAGGCGGCGGCCGTGATGCGCTCGTTCTCGGCCAGCAGGTCGTAGGCATACGTGTGGAAATAGGAAATCCCGCCGATCATGGCGGCGCCGGCCACAAAGTGGTCGCAGTCGCGCAGCAGATCCTTCAGCAGGTTCACGTCTTTGGCGTTGCCGGTGACGAGCTTGTAGCCGGGCCGTTGCTGGCTGGCTTGCTTGATCTCTCCATACTTGGAGAAATTGTCCAGGCCCACCACCTGATGGCCGGCGTCCAACAGCGATTCGACCAGATATCCGCCAATGAACCCGGCTGCTCCCGTCACGAGAACTTTCATGCTTCTTCCTTATGAGAAAGTCGACGACGATTTTGCGCGCGGCAGAGTATGCTGAATCGCCCGATTCGAGACAAGCCCGATGCACAAGCGAGGGAGCGTTTTCTTGCCTCGTTTTATCCGCACGCCTCGCGAGTGCCTTGTCAATCATGGATCGAGGGGCAAGTTCGGCGATTCGCGCCGCATCGGCCGCATAATTTAGGCGGGTTTCTCCGAAACCCGCTGCCGGTCTCGGAGAGTCCGGCCTACATTGCAGGCCGCCTGACCACCATTTCATGAGGGACAAAGCATTAGCGCGTCAGGCTAATCTAACCGTTGTGCCGGCCGCGACTTGGCGGTTGGCGGCGATCGTAGTAGAAAACGGCCTTCCTCGTTATTGCTCAATCCCTACGGAGACGACTTGGATAAGTCGCCCACCAATTCTTCCGGCACCTTGCGACCCCTCCTCATGCTAGCGCTACCCGTGCTGGCAGAGAATCTGCTAACCATGCTGGTGGGCTTTTCAGATCAGCTCCTCACGGGCTGGTTTCTCGAGGCGGAGCATCTGGCGGCGATCAACTCCATGATCTACGTGCTTTGGTTCTTGTTCAGCCTGTTCATGTTCGTCTCGATCGCCGCGACGGCCATGGTGGCCAGGTTCGTCGGAGCGCAAGACCTCGAGCTGG
>JBGTDH010000018.1:0-7560 GCA_041748435.1 Pirellulales bacterium | reverse complement strand
TGGTGAAGATCACGAGCGTGCGCCCCGTGAGCCCGTTCATTTCCAGCGCTGCCAGAATGCGGCCGCAAGCCGCGTCCATCCGTTCAATCATGGCGGCGTAAATCTGCGGCGGCGCCTGCCCCTGCTTCCAGCGCGGCGAATCGGCCGGCAAGGGCGCCGGCTGCAGCTCGCCGGGACCTTGATACGGGGCATGCGGAGCGGTGAAGGGCACATACAGAAAGAACGGCTGCTCTTGATGCTCCCGAATGAACTGCACGGCGGCGTCGGCCACCAGGTCTGTGAAATAACCCGGTCGCTTGATCGGCTGGCCATTGTGCCGCAGCACGTGTTCGTTCACCGGCGGATCTTCCACATGATGGAAGTAATCCATTCCGCCTCCCAGGCAATAGAAGGCTTCGTCGAACCCGTGGCCATTGGGAGCGAACTTGTCTTCGTAACCCAGGTGCCATTTGCCGAACAGTCCGGTGGCGTAGCCGGCGTTTTTCAGCAGCCGGGCGATGCTGATGTGTTCCACCGGCAAGCCCAGGTCGTGCGTTTCGCGCAGGCGGATGGCATCGTCGTAGCGGCCGACGTTGCCGATACCCAGCGCACACTCCAGGCCGCCCACGCGATGCTGATAACGGCCCGTCAGGAATGCAGCCCGCGTGGGCGTGCATTCCTGGCCATTGGAATAACACTGCGTAAAACGGACGCCCTGCGCTGCCAATCGATCCAGATGCGGCGTCTTGATATCGCGGCAGCCGTAGCAACCCAGATCGGCGTATCCCAAATCATCTGCCAGCAGGAACACCACATTGGGCCTCGCGGCAACTTCGGCAGCCATCGCGTCGCTCCCGAGCAACATGGCTTGAGAACACCACAGCAGCACGAGCATCGTTTTCCCATTCATGGCTGTATCCCGGATTCGGTTCCTAGTCGCCCACCCGTTTGCGCTTGGTGCGTGCGGCCGCGTCTCTTTCGACCGCGGCCATATAGGCTTCGCGCACGCTGGCATCGCTGCGTTTCTGAAATACGTCCAGCATGGGATCGCCCGTCTTTTTCATCCAGCTCTCCAAGTCCGCCCGCAGAGCGTCGACCTGGGCGCGGCTGGCGGGATCGTCGATCAGATTGGTTAGCGCGTCGGGATCGCGTGCGATGTCGTAGGCTTCTTCCAGCACCCGGTGCTGGATCAGCTCGACGCGCGCGGCAATCGCGGGATTGCTCTCCGCCAGCACCTTCATGCGGCGGAAGGTGGGAGTGCCCGCCGTGGCCGTAGCCATGATTCGTTTTCCATTCGACCAAGGGTTGAACAGATAGAGGTGCGTCCTGGTCTGGACGGCACGCATGGGGCTGCGATTTCCGCCGGCGTTCTCGTTGTACTCTTTGAACACCATCTCCCGCCCCGCCTGGGTTTGCCCCTGGAGCAGCGGGAGAAAGCTGCGGCCATCAACGCCGGCGGGCGCTTCAATGCCCATCAGCTCCAGAATGGTGGGCAGATAGTCGACCGCCGAAATCATGTGGCGGTCATCTACCCTGCCGGCGGCAATCGTGCCTGGCCAACGCACAATCCACGGCGTGCGGGTGCTGTGATGATACAACTGCGTTTTGGCAAACGGCAGCGGCATGCCGTGATCGGACAGAAACATCACGATCGTACGCTCCTGCTCTCCCGAATCTTCGAGCGCCTTGAGGATCTGGCCCACGCAATCGTCGCCGCGCCGCACCGACGAGTAGTAGCGTGCCAACTCTTCGCGAATCACGGGGTCGTCCGGGAGAAAGCCGGGCATCGGCACTTCCGCGGCTGTGAACACGCGGGAGGGAACATTGGGATCGTTCGCAATGCGGCTACCCTTACCCTCGCCGTAAAACGGCTTGTGAGGATCGGAGACGTTGATGTGCAAGTAGAACGGCTTGCCGGCTCGCTTGGCCTCCTGCAAGCCGTGGCGGGCCACGAGTCCGTAAGACGCCACGTTCTTGGGCTCGCCCCCGCCTTGCAGCTTATCCAACACCAGGTCCCAGCCGGGATGCGGGGAATACGGCGTGGAGTGCGGCACCTTGCCGCGGATGGCGGTGTAGTAGCCGGCAGATTTCAGCAACTCGGGCAACACGGGATAGCCGGGACGGGGCACCTGATAGAAACCCTCCACGCGGTTGTTGTGCGGATACCGTCCCGAGATCAGCACATTGCGCGAAGGCATGCAATTGCCCACTTGCACGTGGGCATGCTCAAATCGCAGGCCTTGAGATGCCAAACGATCGACGTTCGGAGATGTTCCCGCCAGCTTGCAGCCAAACGCGCCGATCGAGTCGCAGCTCAGGTCGTCCATGGTAATGAGCAGGAGATTGGGTCTGCTCGCCGCAGCCGGCTGCCCGAACGCCTTGACAGCCGGGGCGGCGGCCGCCAGATGCAGCAGACACAATATTGTGAAGCTGATGCGGGACATGTGGTTTCTCCCGAAAGATTTCAGAGCGACAGCGAAATCGGAGAGGCGACTGATTAGCATCACAATAACCGCCGGCCCGGCGCAATAACATGCCCGCAGGCATCCGATTGTGTCAGACAAGGTAGCCTGCGATCTCGGGTCCGCCGGCGAGGTCGCGTTGCAGTGCGTCGCACCGGCGGCGGCCTTCGGCGATAGAGCTCGGTTCGCCGGCAGGACGAAAGGCAACCACCGGCACGCTGGATGAGGCGATCTGCGCGATGTGATCTGCATCGATCACGACTACGCTGCTCCCCGCCGGAACCTGCAACTGGCTCGCCTTGGCTTCGTGATGCCCAATCAGTATGTTGCGGGCGATCTCGCGAGGCTCTGTGTCCGGGACGATGCGATCCAAGACGATCAGACCAATTGCAGCGTGTCGAGCAAGGCGGCGGATGTTCTCGCGTGTGGCAGCAGTTGCGCTGAGCTTCGCCACAATTAACACGCCTTGCTCGCTGGCGGCGGCGCAATACTTATCGCTGGGATCATCGATGTAGGCGGCCGCGTCGGCGGCACGGAATGACGACAGCTCGGCTAAATCCGCGCTCGATCGATAGACGCCTCGCAATACCCAGGGCTTCCCCTCGTAGTAGAACCGCCGACCGCGGGCGCCGAGCGGACGTATGCCGAGCGTTCGTTCCTCGCTGGCTACGATTCCCCCACTTCGGCGCAGCTCGACGCGCGCTCGATACAAAAACGGCAGCTCCGGCGTCCAACAGCAAGGGTCGGGCACAACGGCCTGAGCGAGCGGAGCATCGCCGGGACCCCGGTCGATTAACGAAACGGTGATCGGTAAAGTGTGCGCGTACTGGCAGTAAGGGCCGGTGAGCGTGCCTGAGAGATGCCAGCTCTCGCGGGGATCGAGACCGCTTGCGCGCGCGTAGACCCGCGTCTCGGCGGGGTTGGTGTCGCCAAAGAACAGCTCCAGCGCATCGGCGAAGTCGCTCGGCGTCATCAGTCTTGGGCGGGCTGAGAAGTTTCGGGCAGCGGGACCTGGCCGGGGCTGGAGAGATACGAGATTAGATCCCGCACCTGCTCGAAGCTCAGCTTGTCCAGCATTTGATCGGGCATCATGGAGACAGGCGAGGTGGCACGTTCTTCGATCTCCCCGCGCGGCACGACAACCTTTTCGTTCAGAGTCTGGATGGTGACGGCGTTCTCATTCTCAGCGATGGCGAGACCGGTGATCACCCGGCCGCTTGAGGTCTGAATGATCTGCATCTGGAAATCGCGCGAGACCGCGGCGCTGGGATCGATCAGATTCTCCAGCAGATAATCGAGGTTAGTCCGCTGCGCTCCGGTGATCTCGGGCCCGATCGCGCCGCCGGCATCGAACAGCTTGTGGCAGTTGGCACAGTTCTTCTGGTAGACCGCGCGGCCGGCGGAACGATCGGCTGCCCGCATGGTTTCGGAGGTGAGCCGCCGCTTGAAGCCAGAGATCTGGCGAGCTTTGTCCGCCGGGGTGGCGCGCAGCTCGCCCCATAGGGATTGCACCCGCGCGGTGAGCGGCTTGTGCCCCAGGCTTTGCAACTGACGGGCCGTGTATGCCGTGAGATCGGAGCGGGGGATGCGTTGCGCTTCGACCGCATCGAGCATGGCCATGGCCCAGACAGGACGGGCCGAGAGGGTCTGCAAGGCGTCCTGTCTTGCGGCGGCCGGCAATGTCGCATACCGAGCCAGCACCGTCTCCACGGTCTGCGGATGATCGTACTCGGCCAGCCCGCGCAGCGCGGAACCTTGCACCGCTGGATCAGCGACCAGATCGAGCAGCAGCGTCGCCAGGTCCTGGGGCTTCTTGGCCACGAGGGCTTGCAGTGCCTGCCGCCTCGCTTCCGCGGGAGCGGTGCGATTGGCAGCCTGCACGCGTAAGGAAGCCAGGGCCGTGGGGTCATCAAAGACCAGTGCCAGTTGCAGCGCTCGCTCGCGGAGCGTTGCGTGGTCAGCCTGCTGCAAGGCGGCATAAGCTCCGGGCCAGGCGGCCGGCATCGTCACGCTGCGCTTGCCCTCGAAGCCTTGCAGAATTCCCTGGACGATATCATGGCGAGCCTCGACGCGATTGTTGCGCGCGATAAGTTCCACGAGCGCGTTGATGCCCGCATCGCTCTTGGGCAGCGTTGCCACGCGTCGCGCGATGTGCCGGCGAACGAGCGGAATCTCTGCCTCGCCGCAGAGAGCCAGGAACCGCGCCAGATCCTCCTGCACCAGCGGCTCGATGCCGTACCAGAGCAACAACGGCAGGTTCTGATCTTCGGCATCTTCCGCGTGCTTGCTTAAAGCCGCGGCCAGCGTCCAGCGCTCGCTGGCAGAGAGCCGCTGGAGCGCGGATGCCAAGTGCAGACGCACGAGTGCCGAATCGTCGTTGGCGGCCATCGCGAGCATTTTCCGCATTCCGTTGTCCGGCGGCGTGCGATCTTCGCACAGGAAATCGATCGCCCAGGCGCGGAGGTGCTCGCCTTCGTGATCGAGCAGCCGAACCAGGAAGGCATCGTCCAGTCCGCCCGTCACGCGCAAGGCCCACAATGCTCGCAGTTTGCGCGGCACATCTTTTTGGCTGATGAGCATGGCGTGCAGTTGCCGATGCACGGCCGACATGTCTCGGCCCGCGGCGGCCCTCTCTTGCAGGACGCGGCGTGCATGCCGCACGTGCCAGTCGTTGCGATGGAGTTGAAGCTGCACCAGCTCTTCATCGGTTCGCTGGGTGACATTCACCGGTTGCCATTGCGGCTGGCCGTGCGTGATCTTGTAAATCCGGCCGGTCTCGCGATGCGTGTTTTTCGTGCTATGACACTCGCCGGTGTCCGACCAATCGCTCACGAACACGCCGCCGTCGGGACCGTAGAGCAGCGTGACGCCCATGAACCACAGATCGCGGGAGCGCATCAGATCCGGACCGTGCGCGGCGGTGTAACCGGAGCCGGCGCGGCGCAGCAGATCGTTGTTGATCCGATGACCATGTATGTTGTTCATGAACACGGTGTTGCGATACTTGTCCGGCCAGTTGTCGCCCAGATAGACCATCGTGCCGCAATGGGCATGGCCGCCGCCGGCCGTGTCTTCTTCGTGCGAGCCGAGGCCGGCCCGGATGTTCCCCCCGCCCACGAAGTGCAGATGATCTGCGATCGAATCGATCCGCTCGTAGGCGTGCAAACTGGACTCGCGGTTGCGCCACGGTTCGTAGTGGGCGCCTTGAATCACCTGGAACAAATGCGGGTTGACGCAGTTGCATACAAACGCGGCGCCGTAATCATCCCAATCGATGCCCCAGGGGTTGGTGGTCCCATCGGCAAACGGCTCCCACACATGCCTCACGGGATGATAGCGGTACACACCGCCATCAAAGCGCACGCGGTCTTTTTCCGGCGTGCCGGGCTTGGCAGGCAGAGACCAGTTGGTGCGGCCGTGCGTTCCATAAAGCCAGCCGTCCGGTCCCCACGCGAAGCCGTTGGCCATATTGTGGGCATTGGCGTGATTGCCGAATCCGTCCAACAGCACCTGGGGCTGGCTGTCCGGCACATCGTCCCCATCGCGATCGGGAATGAAATAGAAGTACGGCGGAGACATGACCCACACGCCGCCGAAACCCACCTCAATGCCGGAGATGTAATTGAGTTTGTCGTGAAACACCGTGCGGCGATCGAAGCGGCCATCGCCATTGGTGTCTTCCAGGATCACGATCCGATCGCCCGGTTTCGTGCCATGCTGCGGATAGTTGTACGCTTCCGCCACCCACAACCGGCCGCGATCATCAATGCAGAAACTGATCGGTTGCTGCACATCCGGCTCGCCCGCGAACAGGGAAACCTGAAACCCCTCGGGCACAATCATCGTCCGCGCCGCCTCTGCCGGGGCCAGCGGCGCATCGACAACCGGCTCAACCGCAAGAGCGGGGCAGGGAGCACGCAGCAGCAAGCATGCGAGGAGGATGATGCCTGATCTGGGCATACGGAGACCGCAATCTCTGGAGCGCTGTGTATTCTTGGCCATCGTTCCAGGGTAACGTCGAGAAGCCAGATTTCCAAACCGCCGAGACGAGGCATTTGCTTTCAGCTACAATCCAGCGGTCACGCCCAAGTGATAAACTCGATAGATCATGCCTATGCTCTCGCGACGTAGCATTCTGCAAGCCGGTGGGCTTTCGCTGTTGGGTCTGTCTCTGCCGGAGCTGCTGGCGGGCAGAGCCGTGGGGGCGACCGACGCGCGCGGCAGTTTTGGGAAGGCCAAGAGCTGCATCTTGCTGTTTATGTGGGGCGGGCCGGCGCATCAGGATACGTGGGATCTGAAGCCGGACGCGCCCGCGGAGATTCGGGGCGAGTTCAAGCCCATCGCGACGCGCATCCCCGGCACGCAGATCTGCGAGCATTTTCCCAAGTTGGCGCGGCGTGTCGATCAACTGGCGATTCTGCGCTCGATGACGCACGACAATGTGGATCATCTCACGTCGACGCATTACCTGCTCACCGGGCAGCCGCCGCTGCCGGGACGCACGCGCGAGACCGATTGGCCCCATTTGGGATCGGTGCTGGCTCGACTGGGACGCGGTGCGGGACCGTTGCCGCCGTTTGTCTCCATGCGGCCCAAGCTCCCGGGCGATGTGCCGCGGTTTGTCGAGCAGAGCCGCGGGCAGTTCGCCGGCTGGCTGGGGCAAGCCTTCGATCCGCTGACCATCGACGAAGATCCGAACCTGCCGGAATATCGCGTCGGCGAATTCGCCCTGCCGGCCGAAATGAATCTCGCGCGGCTCGATCATCGCCGCCGACTGTTGGGCGAGCTGGAAACTTCGGCAATGCTGTCGGCATCACGCGTGCCCGGGGAGCCGATGAGCCGCCATTATCAGCGGGCGTTCGATATTCTCGGCGCCGCTGCGGGACGGGCCTTCAAGCTGGATGAGGAGCCGGCCGCGGTTCGCGAGCAGTACGGGCTGAACCCGCACGGGCAATCGGTGTTGCAGGCGCGGCGGCTCGTCGAGCAGGGCGTGCCGTTGGTCACCGTGTTCTGGCCGAATGACGGCATCAAGAATGTGAGCGTGTATTGGGACACGCATAGCCGCAACTTTGTCGATCTGAAGGATCGGCTGATGCCGCCGGCCGATCAGGCTTTCTCC
>JBGTDH010000017.1:0-3450 GCA_041748435.1 Pirellulales bacterium | reverse complement strand
CGATCGGCCGCTGGCCGATGCGGCATCCGCCAGGAAGCGGCACGTTCGCCCGCCCTCGCCGAGCGAGCAGCGGCCCCAGCACGCAAAAGCTGGCTCGCATGCGTCGAACCAGGTGCAGCGGCGCGCGCGTCGGCTGGGTATCGCGAGTCTCGATCGTCATGCGGCCATCGCCGTAATAGATCACTTCCACGCCGAGGTGACCCAGTAAGAGCGACATCGTGTCGACATCGGCCAGTTGCGGCACCCGCGTGAGCGTCACCGCCTCGGAGGCCAGAATCGAGGCCGCCATGATTGGCAACGCGGCATTCTTCGCGCCGCTAACCGCGACCGTTCCGGTAAGCGGCGCACCGCCCGTGATGACAAACGCGTCCATGCGCAGGTTCCTGATTATTTTCGTCGCGCCGCGACGACGCGCGCGTGACCGGCCAAGTCCTTCTTGGTGGGCGGCAGTTCCCATTGCTCGGGTGCGAACAGGCTTCGCACGGCAGCTTCAATCATGGGGCTGATCTCAATCAAGAGCCAGCCGCCGGTGTTTAGTCGATCGTGAGCTTGGGTGATGAGAGGCTCGATGACCGAAGTCCCTTGCGGCCCGCCCTCGAGCGCCAGGTGCGGCTCGTGCTCGCGCACTTGCGGCGGGAGCTGAGCCATTTCCGCCGTCGTCACGTAGGGCGGATTGCTTACGATGTAATCGAACCGCTGCTCGGGCGGCACGGCGGAAAACAGGTCGCTCGTAAGGAAATCGATGCGATCCGACACGCCGTGCGTGGCAGCATTCTTTCGCGCCACGTCCAATGCCACCGAACTCACATCAAGGGCCGTGACACGGGCCTGCGGCAAGTGCTTTGCGGCGCACACGGCCAGAATGCCGCTGCCGGCGCCGACGTCGGCGATCGCAAGCTCACCGCTGTGTTGTTTGGCGCGATCGAGTAAACCAATTAGAAGGAACTCGGTCTCGGGTCGCGGGATCAGCACGTCGGGGGTGACGTAAAACGCCAGCGAATAGAATTCCCGTTGCCCCACCAGATAGGCCACCGGCATGCCTTCAGACCTTCGTCGCACCAACTCGCGATAGGCGACCCGTACTTCTTCGGGCGGCTCCTCGTCAAAGGCCGTGTAGAGCTGGATGCGCTGGCAGCCGCGGGCGTGGGCCAGCAGAACTTCCGCATCCAGCCGCGGGCTATCGGCCCCGCGCTTCTTCAGGAAATCGGTGGTCCACTGCAGCAACCGGCCGATCGTCCAAGCTTCGGTCTGTTGCATAAGGGCGTCAATCCACCGCGCCGAAGGAGTCTCGCAACTGGCGGCGGTCGTAATCCATCAGGGCCTCCGTCACCGGATCGAGATTGCCGGCCATGATATGATCGAGCTTATAGAGCGTGAGGTTGATGCGATGATCGGTCACGCGGTTGTCCGGGAAGTTGTACGTGCGAATGCGCTCGCTCCGATCGCCCGAACCCACCAGGCTCTTGCGAGCGCTGGCCCGCTTAGCTTGCTCTTCGCGCATGCGGTGCTCGTACAGCCGCGTCTTGAGCACGCGCAAGGCGCGGGCCATGTTCTTATGCTGGCTCTTTTCGTCCTGGCACTGCACGACAATGCCGGACTCCAGATGCGTGAGCCGCACGGCCGATTGCGTCTTGTTCACGTGCTGGCCACCCGGTCCGCTGGCGCAGAACAGATCCTTGCGGTAATCGTCGGGCTTGATGTCGATCTCGACATCTTCCGGCTCGGGAAGCACGGCCACGGTGGCGGCGGAGGTGTGAATCCGCCCCTTGGCCTCGGTCTCCGGCACGCGTTGCACGCGGTGTCCGCCGCTTTCGTACTGCAGCTCGCGATAGGAGCCCTCGCCTTCGATTCCCAGCACGACTTCCTTGAAGCCGCCGAGCTCGGTGGCGCTCATGTCCATGATCTCGACCTTCCAACCCTTGGTGTCGCAATAGCGGCGATACATCTCGTACAGATCGCGGGCGAACAGCGCGGCTTCGTCTCCGCCGGTGCCGCCGCGAATCTCCATGATGCAGCGCGTGCGATTGGCATCCTCTCCGCCAATGGTCTGATCGAGCAGCTCATGCCATAGCGACTCACGGCCCGATCGCAGCTCCGGCAACTCGGCTTCGGCCAACTCGCGCATGTCGGCATCGCCTTCGCTGGAGAGTTGCACCGCCTCTTCGATCTGCGAGTTGAGGATCTTGAACTTTCGATACTTGGTGGCCACTTTGGCCAACGAGCCATGCTCGCGCGCCACGGCCGCCATCCGCGGGCCGCTGGCCTGCACTTGCGGATCGAGAAGCTGTTGCTCCAACTCCTCGAACCGTTTCAACTTCTGTTCCAAATCGTCCCGCATGACACGCTCAATCCACTTGGCAATGGGCCGCATCCCGTTATGGATCAAGATTTTACGGCCGAAGGCCAGTTTCGGCAAGACCGGTCAACGTGTGATGCCGATCGCCGCATTGGCGGAGCCCGCGGCGCGGCGGCCGGCACTTAGGTGACTGAGTGCGTTCCTCAGCAACGTGCGGAACTCGGGGCGGGTGAAGTCGTCGGGATGGCCAAGCGAGGTGTAGAACGATTGTCCGCCGTCCTGGCGCGTGAACGTCCAAGCGACCGGTTCTTCTTGCTTCACGCCGTCTACTTTGCCGCGGAGCAGTTCGGTGGCGCCGGACTTCAGAGGCGAGGTCTGATAAAGCCCGCCCGCGCCGGAGAACTCCGCCGAGGCCACGCCCTTGAGGATCGGGTGAGTCTTGGCGTCCGCCAACGGCCAGACGACCGATTTGAGCGTGTGTGCATGATGGTTGGAGTAGCTGCCGCCAAAGACCTGGGCATCGATCTCCGGCCAATCGGCTAGACCTTCTGGCGCGGGCTTATTTCGCAGATGAAAGGCGTGGCTGGCGGTGCGAATGCCCAACACCGGCTTGCCGGCTGCGACGTAAGCCCGAATCTGATCGAGTTGCTCTTTCACCAGCGGCCGGCGACGCGCGCTGACGAGCAGCACATCGGCGCTGCGCAGGGCCTCGAGACCCGGAAAGCTGGTGCTGGTCTTCTCATCCAGAAACACGAGTGAGACGCGGTAATCGCGACCCAACTCCTCGGCCGCAAACTTGGGAAGCGTGGTGGCCGTGTGGTATTCGTCTTCGCCCATCAGAATAACGACGTGGGGCCGAGAATCGCCGGGGAAGCGGTACTCTTTGCCGTCCAGAAAATCGCCGCTGGTGAGAGTCGGGCACCAATGTTTTTCGATGTGCTCGACCACCAGGTCGGTTCCGGTGAAATGGCTGACGAACGGGGCCTTGGCCGGGTTGTACATCGTGTCGGTCAGGTCGCGCATCAGGACGACGTCCTTGCCGTTCTTCGCCATCTGCCGCAAACCAAAGGGCCGACCGAGCACGCACATGTTCGTATGAACGCCCAGGAGAATAACGTGCTCGATGGCGTTCGCCTCCAGGGCGCTCCAGATCT
>JBGTDH010000016.1:0-12004 GCA_041748435.1 Pirellulales bacterium | reverse complement strand
TGATAGCGTCCAAAGCCACCAGGTTGCGGACGCGTTGAAAGACCACCTGCCGGCTGGTGACGGGTCCCAGCACGGCCGTGGCCGCTCCGTAGCCGGCGTTGAAAATCACCGCCCGGAACGCGAACTGATTCTCGGCGTCGTTGTTGCTGGCCAAGCCGGGAATGGTCTCGGTCAGGCTTTGCCGCCACAACACCCGCGGGTTGCCCTTGCCGTCTCCCAGGGCATCGATGGCGTAGACCTGATTCGAGAGGGCCACGGCCAGGAAGTTGCCTCGCACCCGGGCTTGCGGCGCGTTGGCCTGATAGGCGTAGTTGGAGAACACGCGGGCCGCCGTATCTCGCAGTGGCAGAGTCCACACGGTTCGGCCGAAGCCGTCGCTGGCCACAAGCGTGCTGGATTGCTGCACTAGTTCCAGGCGCAGATCGCCCAGCGGCTCGCTGCCGACGGTATCGAACAGCACGTTGCGATTCTGCGAGCTGGAGGCTTCCAGCGCGGTCGATTTCACCTCGCCGGCCGGCCAGATCGGCTGGCGAGAGAGTTGCGAGCGAATCGGCGAATCGGCTGCCAGGCGTTCGACGAGATCCTGTCCCGTCTGGCCGTCGAGGCAGACTTGCTTGGCCAAATCACCGGCCAGACGTTCGTAGTAACGCAGGGCCAGTTGCGGACGCTTGGCCGCCAACTCCAAAGACGCCAGGCGGGCTACAGCCTCGCGCGACCACTCCGGCGTGGCCGACTGCTCGACCAGCCGCAACAACACCTCTTGCTCCAACAGGTCCTTCGTGGTCGACGCCGACAAGCGACGGGCCAGCAGCAAGCGGGCGTGGTCGGCCCGCGGATGGCCATCGAAGAACTGCACGAACCGCCGCAGCGCGAGTTCGCTATCTGCCGCTTCCGCCTTCGCAAAGCGCTGCTCGATGGCGGCATCGATCTGTGGCCGATCGGCGGAGGAAGCCTGCGCTCTCAGCGCGGGAAGCCGAGCTTGGAGCCAGCGATCCGCACGCACGGAATGCATGGCGTCCAGGCGGTCGATGGCCGGCGTGCTGGTGGTGGCATCGATCATCTTCAGATACGCGGCCAAGGCCGGCAGAGTCTCGCTCACGCTGTGCAGTCCTTGGGCCAGCACGCGATGATAGGCGGCTTGCTCGTGCGTCGAGCTTACCAGCGGCTCCAGCTCGTCCAGCCATTGACGATTGGCGGCGAAGTCCCGCCGCAGCGCTTCGAGCAAGCTCTCGACCAGCAGCTCGCGGCTACGGCCTTGGGGATCGATCGCCAGCGACTTCTTGAGCACGGCGATGGCCGCGGAGAGTTTGTCGCCATCGAGCAGAATCTCGGCGTGCTCCACCAGCGCCACGGCGTCTTGCGGATTGGCGGCCAGCTTCTGGGCCACGCGATCCCGTTGCACGGAGACCTGCTCGAAGCGCTCCAGCACATCGGTGCTCTGCGAGAGGACGGCCCCTTTGTAGCACACCAGGTTGCCGGGCACTTTGCCGCGCGGCGATGCCGAGCGTTCGATGGCGCCCGTTGCCAGATCGATCGTGGCGACTTCGGCGGTCGTCATCGGCAAGTAATACCGGCCGGCATGAGAGAAGCCCATGCCGCTGGGCAAACCTTCCGACGGGAGCGAGACCTGGCCGTTCGGCCAGACGGAGGCGCCATCGGTCAGGTTCAGAGCGCGCAGGCTGGAGCGGCCCACGATCAGGGCTTTGCCGTCGTGAGCGCAGGCCAGGAACAGGCCGTCTTGGCGCGGGGCGGTCCAGAGTTTGCGGCCATCGGCCAGGCTCAGGCAGTGCAGCTCCTGGCTGTCCGGCGGCGTGAGCAGCACATGGCCATCGGCCAAGGTGGCGGTGGCGCCGATCCAATGATCGAACAACTCCGGCTGAGCCGCTGAGGCGTTGGGCTGCATTGCCTCCAGCCGGCTGCGATGCTCCACTCCCTCCGCTTTGTAGTTGTAGCCCCAGCGCAGCGAACGCGTGGAAAGATCGACCGCGGCCACCGCGCCGGCGGCCGTGGGGCAGACCAGCACGCCATCGGCATAACTGGGGGAGGCGCCGGCCAGACGCCGTAGCCGGTTGCTCTGCTGCGAGTCGGAAATATCGTGATTCAGATCGACGATGGGCTGCGACCATTCGACGAGCTTCTCGCCCTTGAGCGGTTCCTTCTGCGGATCGATGGCCAGCAGTCGGATCTGCGACTTGCTCTCGGCCAGCACATACAGCCGTCCGGCGACGGGCAGCGGCGCGCCGAGAAAGAACGTCTCGGCCTCGGGAAGCTGCTCCTCTCCGGGCGGCCCGCCCAACGCCCAGCGCAGCTTGCCTTCGCTCTTGAGCTCGTAGGCTGCCAGGCGATTGTAAGCCAGCACGCGCAGCGAAGGATCCTTACGCAGGCCGTTGATGGCGATCACAACGCGGCGATTCATCTGTTGGCCGTTGGAGCCAGAGGTGAGGTCTTCGATCGCATAGACGTTCGCGCCGTCGCTGGCCAGCGCGCCGTAGGCGGCATCGTCCCACAGCCGCTCTTCCAGCGCTTGCAGCATCTGCTGCTCGTTGGCGGTCTGGCCGTTGGCATCCAGATTCAGAGGGCTTTCTTCAGCATCGTCGACGGGCACCTCCCAGATGCGCTTGCCGGTGGCAAAATCGGCGGCCAACAGATTCGTGGCCGTGCGGAACAGCACGACGTCCCGCTTGCCATCGTTCACGACCAGCGGCTGCAGTCCGGGAATGGCCGTGAGATTCTGATCGCTGAAGCCCTGCTTGAGCTGCGCGATCTTATGACGCACAGCCGGCTCGAAGGACGCATGTATCTGCCAACGGGCATTCAGCAGCGGCCGCCCGCCCACGTTGGTGGAATTGCGGGCCGCATTGCCGCGCACCATTCGCCACTCGTCCGTGGCGGCCAATTCCGACGAGGCCTGGGCGCCAATCGTGCTGGCCAGCCAGGTTAGCGCCTGGGCCTCTTGCGCGAACAGGGTCACCTCCCTGCCGCCGACTTTGAATTTGCTCTGAGGCGACTTCTGCCTTAACTCCACCAGCGTTTGCTTTGCTTTCTCCGCATTGCCGGACCAATACCAAGCCGCGGCCGCTTGGAACGACAGCAGCGGCTCCAACGTTTTGGCCGCCTCGGGCGAATCGCGCAGACGCTCGAAACAGAGTGCCGCCGCCAGCGGCTGGCCGTGATCCAGATGCACATGAGCCAGAAGCTGCGTCGCTTCGTAACCGGCGGGCGTGTGAAAGTACTGCCCTGCCACACGCTCGATGCCCGATACTTCGCCGTGGGCGATGGCTGTGTCCAATCCGCGCTGCGCTGCGGCCGCGTATTCGCGTTGATACGCTTCGCGACCCTCGGCCGGCATGCCCGCCACCAGCTTCCCGGCCTCCGCCTTAAGGAAGCGGATCGGCTCGTCCCCCGTGGCGGGCAATACGCCGTCTTCGGCCGACTGCAGAATCTCTCCCAGGCCTTTGACGGCCTCGGAGTAGCGTTTTTCTTCGAGCAGTTGCTTGGCTCGGCTGAGGACCCGCAGACGCTCGCGCTCCGGCTGGACGAACGAGGCGTTGGTCATGGCGTCTTCGGCATTTCCGAACCGGCCGATGCCGAATTGAGCGATCCGCGGGGGGAGTTGCACCGCGGGCGGGCGGGCCGGCGGGGCGACCGGCGGCTTGGGGGCCTGAGCCAGTGTGGAGGATGCGAGACAGGCGAAGCAGGCGACGATCCGAGCCCTGGGAAGCCATCGTGCGCGCCGCATAGATCCGTCTCCGGTGGTTCGATTGGCTGGCGATACACTGAACACGTCGGGCTTACGCCGCGACGCTCGCCCACTAACTCGTAAGTCATTAACAAAACGTATCTTATGCCGCGTTGCCACTCGTGACAAGAAAATGCGAGCGACGCCGTGGCGGGAAAACTGGCCCGTTTTTTCCCCGGCGGGGGCGTTTTTCTCGAAAATTCGGCCGTTTTTCGACTTTGACCATTGCAATTTGGGGCATTTGGCCTTAAATCTTCGCGCTGCGGACGGACGGACGTTTTCAAGTTCCCCTTTTTTGTTCCTCAAGGAGGACCGTATTATTATGGCGAAAGCTGCTGCTGCTGCTCCCAAAAAGGCGTCGATCAAGGCGCCGTCCAAGACGGAGATGCTCAACAACATCTCGGCCGCGTCGGGTGTGTCCAAAAAGGAAGTACAGGCCGTATTGGATGCGCTCTCCGCCGAGATCAAGAAGGGCCTCAAGGCCCCCGGCGTCGTGCAGATTCCCGGATTGGTGAAAATCTCGAAGGTCAAGAAGCCCGCCCAGCCGGCCCGCAAGGGTGTGATGGTGTTGGGTCAGCTTCGCGATCTGCCGGCCAAGCCGGCCTCGACGAAGATTCGCGTGCGGCCGCTCAAGGGCCTGAAGGAAATGGTCTAATGCAGTTCGTAGTACCGGCTTCAGCCGGCAGAGCCGCCTAAAGGCGGGACTACCAACTGACCGCGTCACTTAAGAGCCGCCTGGCCGCGTTATTCACGCACACCTTGCCCGCACGAGGTGTCTGCGTGAATCGCAGCGGCTAGGCGGCTTGTTTGTTGTTGCGGAACACCCCGGGCTATAATGCTCACGGGAGCGCTGGAGCAAACGAGGGAGTGCAGTCATGCCAAGGATGTGCAACGCGGTCATCGTGTTCGCATGGTTGGCGTTAGCCGACGCAGCGCAAGCGCAAACTTCATGGGGATCCAACTTCGAGCAGTTCGATCAGCAGCGGCGGCAAGCAATTGCCGGCCAGATCGGCCTGCAGGACTATCTGCGGTGGCAGAGCGGTCTGCCCAGCCGCCTGTACGCGGGCCGCCCCTACAGTTTGGAGTCGATCTACTCTGGCCTGGCGTACTCCCCGGGTCCCGCGGCGCCTTGGAAGACCGATGTCTTCGAGCCGTGGCCGCTTGTGCCCGGCGACATCTTCGGCCGCCAGTTCGATGGGGCGGTCGCGCAACCCTCGGGAGATCGCGTCACACCGCTGGGACCCAACGGCTACACCTACGAGCCCACCTACGGCTGGCCCACGCCGTGGCGTCAGCCGGCGCTGAACACTTCACCTCCCACGCCCCTGCCGGCAACACCCTTGCCGCGGCCACAGCCCTGGCCTTCTTCGCCGGCGCCGCAAGCGCCGCGCGCTGAAGAGATTCCCGCTCCGCAGCCGAACTCCGCCTTGCGCGAGTTCTGAAGCATCTGAAGCATGAGGGTGTTTTCCAAATCCAACCGCTGATTAGAATACGAACATGGTCACAACTTCGCAGCCCACGTCACAGTCGTCGTTTGAGGCTGGCATCCTGCAACGCATTCTCCTCACGGGATTCGAAGACCTGTCGGGGGAGTTTGCACGGCGGCTGGCCGCCATTGAGATCCCGGCCGAAGACGCGGAACGAGTCAATGTTCTGAGCGCCAAAGCACGAGCAGGCACTCTTTCGGCCACCGAGGATGCGGAGCTAGAAGCGTATCTTCGCGTCGGCCACACTTTGAGTATCCTGCGACTGCGGGCGCGCTCGGAACTCCGAAAATCGCAAAAGAAAAGCCGCACTGGCAGCAAGTCTAATGGCAACAAGTCTCGAGCAGTTCGTTCGTGATCGCGCCGGCAATGTTTGCGAGTACTGCCTCGTGCCGGAAGTCTACGACACGTTTTCATACCAAATCGATCACATCATCGCCGTGCAGCACAACGGACAGACGGTATTAGGCAATCTGGCGTTGGCATGCACGGCCGACAACAAGTACAAGGGTCCGAATATCGCGGGGCGCGATTCTGCTACGCGCCAGTTAGTCCCGCTATTCCACCCTCGCAGGCACAGATGGAACTATCATTTCCTATGGGACGGACCGGTACTCGTCGGCCGCACTGCAATCGGACGGGTCACGGTGAATGTCCTGAAGATGAATCTTCCGTATCGCGTTGAGTTACGCGCCGACCTTCTCGCGGCGGGTGTGCGACTCCGAACCCGGCGCCCGATCTAATCTGGCCTCGCCATCTGATCGCTTGCTTGGCACCTTTCCACTCGCCATGATGTGGGCTATTCGCTCGGCCCCTTTCTCAGGCGCTTTCGTGGAGGTTGCCATGTGCCGCCGGTCTTGTCTGTCGCTGTTTATCACCATGCTGTATGTCGGAAGCTCACTCGCCGATGCGGCAGAGTTGCCGCTGGTGGAAAGCGTGGAGGTGCAGCCGTTGGCGGCACAAGCGAAGCGCATCGCACAGGCGCTGGACTTGCTGGGAGCGCCGCTCACCGTTGAGCAGCAGGCAGCGCTTGACAGGGCGGTGGCCAACACGAACAAGGACGAAGCGGGGCGGCAGATTCAGCAGGTGCTCGATCCGCTTTGCCTGGCGGGGGTGAATGTCAACCCGGAGAGCCGCGTGAAAGTGGCCGAGGGGCCGGCGGCCAAGAGATTGATGCAGCATGGCTGGCGGGTGTTCCTCGTCAAGGTGCATAACGAAGGAGGCGTCACCGCCGAGCTGCGCGTGAGCAGCCCCAACGCCGCGCCCTTGCATCGCCGGTCCGATTCCAGTCCCGCGCCTAAGCCGCTGATCACGCCCCCCGAGGTCGGCAACCGCTGGATGGACGTGAGCCTGTACACCAGAGAGCCGATCAACAAATCGCTCTCGGGCTTGGCGCTGGACTATCGCGTGCTGGAGGTCTACAGCCGCGACACCGGCAAACGCGAAGCCAAGTTGGCCTTCGATGTTGGCCAAGGCACGCAGGATCTGGGCTTCCGCAACGAGCTCAACGTGCTGTTCGATTGCGAACCGGCTGTGGAGGTGGTGCTCAACATTCTGGACGACGATGGCTCGCCCACCACGGGGCAGTTCGTGATCAAAGATTCGCTGGGACGCGTGTATCCGTCTCGCAGCCGGAGGCTGGCGCCGGACCTGTTCTTTCACGATCAGATCTATCGCCACAGCGGAGAGAGCGTGATGCTGCCTGCCGGCAAGTACAACGTGCTGTACACGCGCGGACCCGAGTATCGCGTGCTCACGCGCGAGGTGACGGTGCCGCAGGCCGTGTCGCACAAAGAGTCTTTCCGGCTGAAGCGGTGGATCAAGCTGGCCGACCGCGGCTGGTACTCGGGCGATCATCACGTGCATGCCGCCGGCTGCGCCCATTACGATTCGCCGGCCGAAGGCGTGCAGCCGGTCGATATGATGCGGCACATTCTGGGCGAAGACCTCAACGTGGGTTGCGTGCTCTCGTGGGGACCCTGCTGGTATTTTCAGAAGCAGTACTTCGATGGCACGGTGCATCGCCTTTCGACCGACCAGAATCTGATGCGCTACGACGTGGAAGTCTCCGGCTTCCCCAGCCAGCACGCGGGCCATCTGTGCCTGCTGCGGCTGAAGGAAGACGATTACACGTATCCGCAGCCGGCCGAGTTTAACTGGAACTTCCGCGGCGAAAGCGGCAAGTTCAAGGGCACCAAGACCACGCAAATTGGAGAGTGGCCCACCTGGGATCTGCCGATCTTGAAGTGGGGCAAAGAGCAAGGAGCTGTCGTGGGCTTCTCGCACAGCGGCTGGGGCTTAAAGGTCTCCGGCGATAAGCTGCCCACCTACGAGGTGCCGCCTTTCGATGGCATCGGCGCCAACGAGTACGTGGTCGATGTGGTCCACGACGTGTGCGACTTCATCTCGGCGGTCGATACGCCCAGCGTGTGGGAGCTCAACATCTGGTACCACACGCTCAACTGCGGCTACACCTGCCGGATCAGCGGCGAGACCGATTTCCCTTGCATCTATGGAGAACGCGTCGGTCTGGGACGGGCCTACGTGAAGCTCGGCCCGCAAGGCAAGCTCGATTTCGACGCTTGGGCCCAGGGTATTAAAGAGGGCCGCAGTTACTGTTGCGACGGACTGAGCCACCTGGTTGATTTCACAGTCGGCGGGCTGGGCGTGGGCGAGAAAGGCGCCGGTGGCCGAGCGAGTGTATTGAGCGCTGCCAGCGGCAAGCCGCTGAAGGTAACGGTGCAGGCGGCCGCGCTTCTGGAAGACAAGCCGCGCGACGATATCCGCAACCGGCCGTTGGATCAGAAGCCGTATTGGCACGTCGAGCGGGCGCGGGTGAAAGACACCCACCAGGTGCCGGTGGAGTTGATCGTGAACGGCCAATCGGTGGAGACGAAGTTGATCGAGGCCGACGGCAAGGTTAACGATCTAACCTTCGACTACACGCCCAAGTATTCCAGTTGGGTGGCCGTGCGGGTGTTCCCCAGCTCGCACACTAATCCGGTGTTCGTCGAGGTCGACAATCGCCCGATCCGCGCCAGCCGCAAGAGTGCCGAGTGGTGCTTGAAGGCAGTCGACGTTTGCTGGGCCAAGAAGGAGCCACAGATCCGAGTCGAGGAGAAGCAACGGGCCGCCGACGCCTACGAAGTGGCCCGCCAGGCCTATCGCAAGATCTTGGCCGAATCGCACGAGGATTGAGGTTTCGCTCTGCCCGGGAGTCGCACTGCGATGGGTCGAAGACTCGAGATCAGGGAACAAGAAGCGCCCGAGATCGGTTTATGCGACTGCGTGGAAGTTTACATGCCCAAGCGACTAAAGCACCTGTCGGAGTTGTACAGCTACCTACGCGAAAAGCTGCGAACACGCCCTACTGTTCCCTCGCCCGACGAACTATCCGCAAACCACCGTGCAGGCTAAAGTGAAAGAGTTGGGCCAGGAAATTGTCCAGACCGTGGCGGCAGATGAGGAGGAGGTCTGGATCTGCCATTACACGCAAGTTGTCAACATTTTTCGCCCGATGCGCCCACTAAAGGGGCCTGCGAAGAAATAGGAGGTAACTCGATGAGATTCTCCATCAAGAAGTACGAAAATGGGCAAACGTATGCCATTGAGACCAACGACGATGGCAGCGAGGTCGTCAAGAATCTGCTTGGTCAGCGAGAAGTGGGGCAGCGCATCTCAGCCTTTGTGGAAGTTCTTGCGGATGATACTCCCGAGGGCGCGGACCGGTTGCTAGCCGCGTTGTGCTGGTTGACCGAGCAAGTGGAGGCCCGAAAAGCGCGCAGTCCGGAGAGTCGACGAAAGACGCGAACGCGCGCTGCATCCTGATCAATTTTGCGCCGCCGCTTGGCGTGCCGAATCGCAGGAAGACTGAAGCCGTGAGGAGCAGTCCAGTTCGATCTCTGTCCAGACCAGGGGGTGGTCGCTGGCGCCGGTTGCGATGATGCCGCCGTTCCCCGCACGCACGCCGCGGCCGAGGATCCAGTCGATGCGCTCGGGAAAGACGTGTGCGTGGGGGGCACTCACGAGATCGTACACTCCGGGGGTCGCCAGGAGGCGGGCCAGTTGGGGGTCGCTCGCCTTGGTGTTCAGGTCGCCCATCAGAATGGCAGGCTCGGGCATGGCGAGAAACGCGTTGGCAATCAGCTCCAATTGTTGGGGGCCGTCTTGCACGTTGTCCAGGTGCGTGACAAGCAGATGCAGCGTTCTCGCGCCGAATGCGATTTCGGCGACGATCATGTTCCGATGTCCTTTGCTGCGCGTTCCGGGAAGGGGCACGCGTTTCCACCGGCTCACTGGCAAACGGCACAACAGGCCGTTGCCAAAATCATCCCGCCACCAGCGGCGCGTGGTCGGTGCGAACAGCCACGGCAGCCCGAGCTGCCGGCCCAGGAGTTCCGCCTGATCGGCGCGCTGCCACGACCATGCGCCGTGGACTTCGTTTAAGCCGATCAGATCGAAATCCTGCAATGCCTCGGCCGTGCGATCGAGGTTGGATTCACCCTGCTCGTTGCGGCATCCGTGAATGTTGAAGCTGGCGATCCGCAGCCGCGGCGTCGAAACACCCTCCGCGGGCGACGACGCTAGCGAGCCGCCCTCCGCCGGTGGGCAGGTGTGATGAACCGCGCCCTCGACTACCGCTGCCGCGATTACGAGAGCAAAGACGGCCGCCACCGCGGGCCGCCGTTGGCGATTGAGAGGGGAAACGCTCATCCGTCTCGTCTGCGCAGAACTATTTGATCGAGCCTTGGCTGCGGGACGCCATCTGGGCAAACTTGCCCGCAGTCTGGGCATCGCCCATCCGGCGGTGCATCTGCGCGAGATTGCTGTAGGGCACCGTCAGCGAGACTTCTTCCATCGTGCCCTGGCCCACCGCGGTCTGCATGTGGGTGAGACCTTGTGACGTTAGCTCCAGGGCCTTGTCGCGCTGGCCGACCTCCCAGAAAGACACGCCCATGCTCACCAGGGCCTCGCCATGCTTGCCGGCATCGAGAATCTCCTTGGGAACTTCCTGCATCAGCGGCAGCGCGCGGTTGTACCAGGAGATAGCTTGCGCGTGGCTTCGCTTCAGCACCGCATGCACTGCGCCCGTCCGGAAATAGACGCGTCCCAGCAAATAGTTGTGCTCGGCGTTGGCGCCGCGAAGTTGATTGCATTGAGCCAGGCTTTCTTCCGCCTTGGTGCTGGCACGCAGCGCACGCAGACCCTCTCCCCGGGCGTGATAGATTTGCATGGCGTTATAGGAAGCCAGGCTGAACTCCCAATGCAGTTGTCCACGACGCAAGGGATCGTTGGTGGCGGCCACGGTCGCCGGCGTGGCGGCCTCCAGAGTTTCTACCCAGGCGGTCGGATCGACCTCCCCTTGCATGCCGGCCAGCGCGGCCAGTGCCGCTCGGGCTACGCGCAACTGGCGATCGCGCGCCACGACCGGCGAAGGCTTGTCTTCCTTGGCCAACTCTTGCGCTTCCCCCAGCCATTGGGGAACCACCTCCGACTTGCTGTTCCACGGTCCCCAGGCGATATCGTGCGCGGTGCCCAACTGTGCCTCGAGCATCACTTCCCGCGCGGCGGCCATCAGGTTTCCGTTCGTGCTGGAAGATGCCAGCAACGGCTCGATTTGCGCCATGGACTCTTGCCGCAGCTTCACGGCAGCCGCGTAGTCTCGTACACTGCCCACGGGGGCCAGGTCTGCCAGAAAGCACAGCGCGCGGGCCTTCACCAGCGGAGATGCGGCCTGCGCCAACGCGGCCTTGGCCTCGCTCACGGCATGCGCCGATTCGCCCCGCGTGTGATACAGCCGGGCGCGCGTCAGCCGGTATTCGGCATTGGAACCCTCGAGGCGCACCGCCTCTTCCGCCGCTTGCAGGGCTTCTTCCGATTTTCCAGACACAGTGAGCAGTTGCGCCTTCAGCCAATGGCCGCGGGCGAATTTGGGGTCAAGCGTCACGGCCTGCTCTGCGTCTTTCAGGCCTTGCGTCCAATGCGTGCCCAGGCGGCTCTCGGCGCGAAGGGCAAAGGGCTGCGGCTGGATCCCCTCCAGGACAATTTGCGCCACGAGCGGCTCGCGCGCGCCCGGCTGATAGCTGAACATCACGCCCCGCTCCGGAAACACCTGCCCGAGCAGTTTCCCCGTGGGATCGTAGACAAAAGCCGGCTCCAGGTCGTCGAGCTCCAATTGTGCGGTCACCATGTCCGGCTTCAACGGCGATTGCAGGTTCACCACAATCGTGGTCACCACGTTCTGTTGAAATGCCACCACGACCTGCTGGAACGGCTCCATCTTGTACCGATGCTCGATATGCTGCGAGTAACGATCGTTGCGCTCCGGCTCTCCCCATTGGGCGCGCACTTGTGCCATCGTCGTCACGCCCGGCTGAACGCCCTTCAGCAGGGCGGCCTCCACCGTGGGTTCATTGGTGGAGGGCTTCGCGGAAGTCTCCGCGGGTTCGGCTGTCGTAGCCGCTCGGCGTTGCGGCACGATGCGCACCGACGCCTTGGGCGGAGAATTGTCTTCGATCAGCACCGTGGCTGGCTCGCTCCGCTGCGCAGCATCAGGGCTGATGGGCTGCGCGCTCTGCGGAGAGAGCACGCGCGGCACGGGCGTAGACTCGCCGGCCGCCGCGGGTCCGCCGACGCGCAGGATGGGCGGAGCGGTCTCCTGCCAGGCAAAAACATTTGCTGGCAGCAGCACGACGACCACCACCATTACTCCTCCGCACAGACCGCACAGTTCATGTCGATAGGGAAGGCGCATCCATGCTCCTCCAGGAGGCCGAGAGTC
>JBGTDH010000015.1:0-13899 GCA_041748435.1 Pirellulales bacterium | reverse complement strand
GCCGGCCGGATTGCCGCCGCTCATGCCAAGAACGTCGTTGGCGGAGGGGAGCGCTTCCGTGGGTTGAATCGACTGCACGTCGTCCAACGGATTGGCCGAGGCTTGCGTTTGCGCACTGGAATCGGCGGTCGACTCTTGATCGTAGTAGTCCGTCTCGCCGCGATCGGATGTTTGCTTGAGCACCACGCCCACGCTGCGGGTTTCCTCGATCCCCGTGCCACGCGGAGCGACCTTGAGCAGCAATGCCAGTCCCACCAAAAGCAGGGCATGCAGCGCGAGAGAGAGCATCCAGCTCGGCAGCGCGGCGCGCTCATCGGCATCCTTGGCGGCATCCCAGCGCGGCGGCAGTGGATCAAGCGGCGGCATGCAGGGGCGTAAAAGGAATCGCTTGCTTTAGTTAGGGCGGGAACGCGATCACATGCAAGCCGGGAACACGTGAGAACTCTTCGACGTTGTCGGTCAGCAGTGATAGCGACTGGCGGCGCGCCGGCGCGGCAATGATCAGATCGTGCGCGCCGATCAGTTGACCACGTTGGGATAAGTCGGCGGAGATCTCCGCGTGAACCCGCGCTACCTCGGTGGTGAAGTCCAGAATGCTAATCCCGGAAATGATCGCTTCCACAAATGCGGAACGCCGAACTCGGCGTGCCTCACTGTCGGCGCGATGCACCCCCGTCAACAGTTCTGAAACCGTCACCACGCTGATGAAAACATCTTCCGACGGCGCCCAGTGCGACAAGTCGATCTGCTCACCTCGCCTCTCGAAGCGAACAAAGACATTCGTATCGACGATTAGTCCCAAGGATTAACCTCCGCGGGAAAGTCGCGACGAATGACTCGAAGATCGTTGCGGAATGCCTCGGCATCTTCGTCCAGTTTGGGCAACCTATCCAAGAACGTGTTCAGGTCCTGGACCTTGAGCGCCGCGTGCCGACCGGCTGGCATCAGGCAGGCGACGACCTTATCCTCTCGCTCCAGCTCGACACTAATGCCTTCCGAATAGACTCGGTCCACGAGCTTGGAGAAGTCTCGTTCGGCATCGGCAACGGAAAGGCGGTGCATGATATGATTCCTCTGGCGACAACGCGAACGATCGTGCTATTATACTCCGGCGCTCCGGAATCCGCCTACGCCCTGCCATTAAACCGCGCTAATGATCGACAGACCGCAATCCCGGTCCTACTTCACGACATCACTTCGCTTCGAGCAGCTTCCGCATGCCGTCCAGCAGCACGCTTTCAACACTGGGAGCGACGCGCGAGGCGCGGGGGCTGGTCTCGTAGCCCCCCTCGCCGTAAGCCCGCTGGGTGCCGATGTAGCCGGGGCCGTAGTCGCCATAGGCGGCCAGGCAGACCTTGAGGTCGGATCGCATCTGCTGCGCGGCGAGCTGGTACTCCACGAACAACTCGCCGGGCATGTGTACAATCCGCTTGTCGCCCAGGCGGAGCATCGACAGCTCGATCGCGTGGCCGCCGCGGCGTGGCATCCACGTCGAACGTGGCCAGCCTGATCTCCGCCGCACGCCCGGCGGCCGGCAGAAGCAATATCAAAGCGACGAAGGTTTTGGCGATCATGGCAGTTAATCTAATGCAAACTAAATGACCAGAACCAGGTTGACAATCAGCCACAACGGCATCATGACTTGGACCCTCGGAGCGGACCGCGTTGCTGCAGGCGAGCGTCCGCCAGGCGCTTGATCGCCACGCATTCTGTGCAGCGTTCATGGGACTCGGTGATCGATTGCTCGTCCGATTCACGCCCGCTGGGAGAACCCCAATAGGAGCAGCTGTACGTATAGGTATATCGGTCTTCTAAAGCAAGGATGGACTGAAGCACATCGACGGGCACGCTGCTTCCCGCATCGCTGCTCAGGATTTCGCGGATTCGCTCGACATGCTGCCAAACCTCCGCGCCTTTCCGCTTGATGATCACCTGAATCAGCGTGGGGAGGTGTTCCGGCTGAAGGCGGCCTAGCAGAGCCCCCGCGGCAATAGCCCCCAACTCTCCTTCATATTCCGTCATCTGCACGAGCCGATCGACCATTGCCGCGGCATCGGAAGCATTCGCCAGCTTCAGGCGAGTCAACACCCCCAGGGCCTCGCAGCGTATCTCGTGTGACCCACCAAGGCCGCGTGACACCATGTCCAACAGCGCGAATGCCAGGGCTGCCGGCGTGCGCTCCTGATTCTTGCCGACGAAGCGGGACAAGATCACCATGGCGCGGCTGATTAGATACTCGTGGATGGAAGGCAGAACGGCAACAATGCACTCAACTGCTTCCAGAGTCCCAATCTCGTCCAAGGCTTCCAAGGCAGGTCCTTGAATCTCGTAGTCCGGTTCAGCAAGCGCGTGCACTAGGGGACCGATCGCCGACGCCGTTCCCGTGGCGCCTAGCGACGCAATGCACGCCTGGCGAATCTTGGGATTTGCGTGGTGCATGCCTTCTTCCAGGAAGGGCACGATGCTCTCGCCCATTTTCGCCAGGTCGCGGAACCGAAAATCAAATTCCTGGGCGACCGCCGCCAACCACAGCAACTCCGGATGCTGCGTCTCGTTCGCGAGCAGCTCCGCTAGTTTAATGATGCGTTCGGTCGGAGGAGTTTCAGCCTCTCGCAACAGTTTGATGAAATGATCGACATAGCTGGCTGCGCCCGGTCCCGATGCTTTGATGACATCGGCGAGCCAGTGGTCCGAGAATCCGCTGAGCCGCTCGATCAAGACGTGGACGCCGATCTCCGCTTGGGCAGCCAAGGCCGGCCAGTCGTTACGATAGGCAGCCAGCCAGGCGCGCTCCGCCGCCGTCTCCGGCCTCCAACCAAGCGCGTGAAGCGCTGCGGCCATCTGCTCCTTATGCTGCGCTTGCGGTCTCATCAGCCATTTCGCCAGCGGTTCAATGGCACGCGCATCGCCTAATCTACCGAGTGCGCCGGCGACATCAGCCGGGAACTCCGGAAGGTGCTTGACCAGAGTGGGCACAACCTTCTGGCCATCTTCGCCAAGCTTCTCAAGGGCTGCGGAATCCAGCTCGCCTAGCTGTTGAATAACCTCGCGGACCTCGGAATCACCGTTTTTCAGGACGCAAAGCAACGCCTGAATGCGGAGGGTGGGCGGTTCCAACCGCTTAAGGACGTGGCAGACATTCAACTTCTGCGTTTTCAGCGCTTGCAATAAAAACTCCATACTGCCTGATCGCTGGTAGGCTCGCCGGAAAGCCTCTTTCCAGGCCTTCTCCGCCGCCTTCCCCATCTTGCCAACCTCGAGCAGCGCTTGCATCGCACGCGGCGATGCGATTCGCCCCAGGACTTCCACAGCACGGTCACTCCCGCGCGCCAGGAGCGGGCTCAGGGCCTCGATCACTGCATCGCCGCGGTCCACCACGGCCTTCCAATCGTCAAGTGCAACGGCCAGGGCGACAAGTTGTGCGTCGTCCGCAGGCGTCCAACCGATTGATTTCAGCGCAGATCCTGCCTGCCGATCGGGAAGCATGGCAAGCAGCGGTTGAACTACCTGTGGCCCGCCGATCTGTCCCAATGCCCTCGCCACCGCTTGTCGAACCGCGGCATTGGGATCATTGCAACGCGACAACAGGCCCGCCAAGGCCTGCGGACCCTTGGAGTTCCCCAATTCCGCTACGGCCCGTTCACGAACACGCGGGTTTTTGGAACGCAACCTCCATAGCCACCATCGCAGACGTAACATAGGACTCATGGTACTCGCCGCACGGCCGGCTGCAATCGACAGCGGTAGCCGAACTCGCCAGAGGAATCAACGCAGCGAGTAGACGGCATACGACTCGTTGCGATAGAGACAGGGCAAGGTGAGAGGGGGCGTGGAATCGGTGATCACGTAATCGGCATCAAACTGCCGACCCAGCGCGCGCAGCTCTTCGGGCGTTCGCTCGGTATGGGATTTGAGCCACTTGCGAGGCGGCACGCTGTTCGGCGGGGCGCCGTGCAGTGCCTTGAGACGATCCCGCCAGGCGAGCATGTTGGCGGCGTCCTGCGGTAAGTCTTTGTGATTGGCAACCTCCGCGCGGCCGCTGTACCAGCGGAACGATTGCGGCGCGCGGGGCGTAAGAAACAGGGCGTCGGCTGGCGTGTTGAGCTTCGCCCAATGGCACACGTGCCGCCAGGCGGCGTAGTCGGACACCTTGTTCTCCCTGTCAGCCCGCGGGCGCGTGGGAAACGGCCGCTCGACGAAGTAGCCCATCACGTGCAGCAGGCCGATGCCGGCGGCCACGCCCAGCCAACTGCGCGCCCGCGCGGGTTCCAATCGAGCCCGCGATGCGATTGTATGTAGCGATCCCAGCGCCACGCCCAGCGGCAGCAGGGCATCGATCAGGCGGAACCAATAAAACCGCAGGATCGAAGCTTGCAGCGATGGAGAGGCCGCGGTCATCGCGCTGAGCAGCCAGCCCACCACGGCGATGATCACGGCGCCCAGCACGAAGGCGGCCAACCGTCGCCAGGGCGGATCGCGCGGCGCGATCAGATAGATCGCTACAAACGCAACCCACAACAGCAGCATCTTGAACACCAGCGGCTCGGCGAATGCGTGCGGGTTGAGATGATGCGGCAGGCGTTCGAAGACATAGATTTGATTGGCCGCGCGGACTTGCTCGTCCGTGGCTACCGCGTTGAGTTGCAGCGCCGGCCACAGGCCGGGGAGCGCCAGTAGCAGTCCGCCAACCAGCCCCCATTTCAGACTCAGAATCCGCGGGCGATCGCGCCCCGAGATCAACCAGGCCAGGCCGGCGGCAATTGCCGACCAGCCGCCGACGAGCACATGATAAGCGCTCGCCGCCCCCAGCAGCGCGAGCGCAGCATTCCAGCGGCCGCGCACAAGGTTTTCCAAGGCCAGCAACACCAGCACGTAGGCGAATCCCTTGGCCTCGAATCCGCCGATGACCCATTCGCCGGCCATCTGGCAACGTTCCTGCAAACAGACGAACAGCGCGGCGCCTACAATCGACCACCAGGCTCGAGGCACGAGTGCGACACTGAGCCTCCGCCAACTCCAGGCCAGCAGCCACCACGTGACAATTCGCCCGGTCCAGGCGAACGCCGGCAGCGAAAGGAACAGGCTGAGCCAGCCCAGCGTGACGTTCATCACCCCGTGGGCATCAGCCGATTGAAGATAGCCATCCTTCGCGGCCCAAGCCGGATCCCAGGCATGCTTCATGTGCGCCAGATACACCGTCTCGTTCACATCCGGCGCCGGCCAGGAACCTTGAAGAAAGAAGACGCCAAACACCAGCGCAATCTCCACCCAGACCAGCATCAACGGTCTTCGCGAGACCTCGGGTTCATCGTGCGGCACACTCATGTGGCCCTAGAGTACCCACCCACCCGCACACCCGCCAGACTTGCGGGACGCTCGAGGTTAGCGGAACCTGATTTTTCACCGTACAATGCCGGGATGACTCTCACCATTCAGTTAGCGCCGGATTTGGAGGCTCTTTTGTTGGAGCAGGCCGCCAACGCGGGCATGGACGCCAGCCAGTTCGTAGCCAGTACCTTGGCTTCGCAATTGAAGCCGCCGGTCGCTTCGAGCCCGCATTGCGGCAAAGTGGAGGCCGATCTGCTGGCAGCCATCAGCCTCGGACTGCCAGAGCCCTTGTGGCAGCGCTATCGCTTCCTGGTGTCGCGCCGGATCAATGAATCGTTGACGGCCGAGGAGCATGCGGAGCTGATCCGACTTTCCGACCAGATCGAGCAGGATCATGCGGACCGCATGGCGAACGTCGCATCGTTAGCCAGACTTCGGAAGGTGCCATTGGAAACATTGATGTCGCAACTAGGCATACGCCCACCGCATGTCTGAGACGCGTTTTACCGCGGAGCAACGCAGCCTCGTGGCCCATCGAGCCAGCCGGCGCTGCGAGTATTGTCATTGTCCTGAAGCCTACTCGGCCGACTCGTTCTCCATCGAACATATTCTTCCGCGCTCTCGTGGCGGCGAGACAACTATCGAGAACGCCGCATACTCCTGCCAAGGGTGCAACAACTACAAGTTTGTCTCCGTCGAGGCATTCGATCCCGTGTCGGGCGAAGTGGCCCCACTATTTCACCCGCGACGGGATGGATGGGAAGAGCACTTTGCATGGAACGAGGACGGCACCATTGCTCTCGGCATCACACCCACGGGTCGCGCTACCGTGCAAAAGCTCCAACTCAATCGTCCAGGGCTGGTGAATCTGCGACGTGTCCTGATCTCGGCCGGAGTCCGCGAGACATGGGCAATGCCATTTGGCACTTGTCTCGGCTATTGCCGCATCTCTATATTCCAGTTTCGCCTACGACCAAGACGACGGTACACATCCAATGCCCACGCCGGGAAGAATGCTGCGCGATGCGGTGGAGAGCTCCACCATTCAGATTCCCGGCGCGTTCAATGCGCTGGCGGCGCGGATGATCGAGCGGGCCGGGTTCGATGCGATGTATCTTTCCGGCGCCGCCTTCTCCGCCGGAGCGCTGGGCGTGCCGGATATCGGACTGTTCACGCTCACGGAGCTAGCGCAGCAGACGGCCTGGATCACGCGGCAGACGAAGATCCCGCTGGTGGTCGATGCCGACACGGGCTTCGGCGATGCCGTCAACGTGGAGCGGACCGTCATCGAGCTGGAGGCGGCCGGAGCGGCGGCCATTCAACTGGAAGATCAACAACTGCCCAAGCGTTGCGGCCATCTTTCCGGCAAGTCGCTGGTGACACCCGATCAGATGTGCGCCAAGCTGCGGGCCGCCGCCGCTGCCCGCCGCGATCCGGACCTCGTGATCCTGGCGCGCACCGATGCCCGCGGCGTGGAGGGCTTGGAGGATGCATTGAGCCGCGCGCGTCGTTATCTGGCCGCAGGGGCCGACTGGGTTTTCCCGGAAGCACTGGCCACGAAGGACGAGTTCGCGCGCTTTGCCCACGAGATCGACGCTCCGCTGATTGCCAACATGACCGAGTTCGGCCAGAGCCCATTGCTCACGCTGGATGAACTAGCCGATCTCGGATACGCCGGCGTGCTGTACCCCGTCACCCTGCTGCGGGCGGCGATGAAAGGGGCCGAGGCGGCGTTGGAAACCCTGGCCGCCGATGGCACGCAGGCCGAGCTGCTCGACCTCATGCACACGCGGCAGGAACTGTACGACTTGCTAGACTACAGCGATTACGAGCAGCGTGACCGCGAGTATTTTGGAGGTTAAGCACCGCACATGTCGCAAGAGATTTACAGTCCCGGGCTGGAAGGCGTGGTGGCCGGAGAGACGGCCATCAGCACCATCGTGGGCGGATTGGAGTATCGCGGGTACGCGGTCGAAGATCTGGCGCGAGAGGCCACGTTCGAGGAAGTGGCGTATCTGATCCTGCACGGCGAATTGCCCAAGCCCGCGGAGCTGGCCGCGTTTCAGGAGCGCTTGCATGAGGCGGCGACGGTGCCGGCCGAGATCTTCGACACGTTGCAAAAGATTCCGCCCGCCGCGCCGACCATGGACGTTCTCCGCAGCGGCGCGAGCTTGCTGGCCCATTGGGATCCGGATGTGGCCGACAACAGCCATGCGGCCAACCTTCGCAAGAGCGAGCGGCTGCTGGCGCAGTTGCCAATTCTTATGGCCGCGCGACATCGCCTGAAGCAACAACAAGAGCCGATCTCCCCGCGCATGGATCTCAGCCTGGCGGCCAATTTGCTGTGGATGCTCAACGGCGAGGAAGCGCCCGCCGATTGGGTCAAGGCGATGGATGTCTCGCTCACGCTCTACGCCGAGCACGAGTACAACGCCTCCACCTTCGCGGCCCGCGTCACCTGCTCCACCCTCTCTGATTTGCATTCGGCCATCACGGCCGCGATCGGAGCGCTTAAAGGACCGCTGCACGGCGGCGCCAACGAGCGCGTCATGGACGTGCTCCAGGAAGTCGGCAGTCCCGAGCGGGCCGAGAAGTGGGTCCGCGACGCGTTGGCCCGCAAGGTGCGCATCATGGGCTTCGGCCATCGCGTGTACAACACGGGGGACCCGCGAGCTGTCTATCTCAAAACTCTCTGCCAGACGCTGGCCCGTGAGACGGGGCACGAACCGATGGAGCAGATGGCCGAAGTGATCGAGAACATTGTGACGACGGAGAAGAAGCTGCCTCCCAATCTCGATTGGCCCAGCGCCCGGCTGTATCACTACATGAACCTGCCCGTGGAGTTGTACACGCCGCTGTTCGTCGTGAGCCGCGTGGTGGGTTGGAGCGCGCACGTGATCGAGCAGTTGGACAACAACCGCCTGATTCGCCCCCGCGCCCGGTACACAGGTCCCGCGACGCGGCCGTTCCTGCCATTGGCCCAGCGCGCTTGAAATTACATCGCTGAAATTGCACACCGAGAGAATCGCATCATGAATTCGCCAGATGAACAGTCTTTCGTCACGCGTCGCAACTTTCTCGGCACTTCGTCGCAAGTGGCGGTCGGCTCGCTTGTGGCTTCGAACGCGTGGCTGGAAGCCCACGCCGCGGATACCGCCAACCAGTCCCATCAGGCGATGAGCACGCGCGTGGGCGAAGTGACCGACACCTCGGCCATCGTCTGGACGCGGCTCACGGCCAACTCGACGCGCAACAACGAAGGGCTGAAGATCGAACCCAGCCGCAACGCGCAAGGGCGAAGAGTTCCCGCGGAAGTGACGGTCCCGGTCGATCAACTGGAAGGCGCGTGTCCCGGCGCCGCGGGCCGCGTGCGTTTGCGTTACGGTCTGAAGGCGGACTTGAGCGACGCCCAGACGACCGAGTGGGTCGACGTAGCGGCCGCCAACGACTTTATCCATCAGTTCCAACTGGCACGCCTGACGGCCGGATCGACTTATTACTATGAAAGCCAAACCGCGGCCGTGGGCGGTTCGGCCCAGCATGCGGTCTTGCGCGGCCGGTTTGTGACGGCGCCGAGAAAAGACCAGCCGACCGATCTGCGGTTTTGCGTCATGACTTGCCAAGGCTATCACGACCGCGGCCACGCCGATGGCCATCCGATTTATCCCTCGATGCTGGCGCTGGATCCCGTGTTCACCTGCATGACGGGGGACCTGGTGTACTACGACAGCAACGAGCCCAAGGCCGTGAGTCCGGAGCTGGCTCGTTATCACTGGCAGCGGATGTTCAGCCTGCCGCGGCTGGCCGAGTTCACGCGCAACGTGGCGACCTACTGGCTGAAGGACGATCACGACACCGTGACCAACGATTCCTGGCCCGGCAAGCGGGAAGGAACCTTCACCTGGGAGGAGGGACTGAAGATCTTTCGCCAGCAGGCGCCGATGGCAGACGGTCCCACCTATCGCACGTATCGCTGGGGACGCGATCTGCAAATCTGGTTCACCGAGGGGCGCGACTATCGCTCTCCCAACACCCTACGCGACGGTCCGGAGAAAACCATCTGGGGCGTCGAGCAGAAGGCCTGGTTCAAGCGAACGGTTAAGGAAAGCACGGCCACGTGGAAGGTGCTCGTGAGTCCCACGCCGCTGGTGGGCCCCGATCGCACGAACAAGAACGACAACCACTCCAACGAAGGTTTCACGCACGAAGGAAACGAGATTCGCGCATGGCTCAAGCAGCACGTGCCGGATAACTTCTTCGTGATCTGCGGCGACCGCCACTGGCAGTACCACTCCGTCCATCCCGTCTCCGGCGTGCGGGAGTTCTCCGCCGGCCCGGCCAGCGACGAGCACGCCAGCGGCACACCCGGCGAAGACAAGAGCATCCACCGCTTCCATCGCGTCAAAGGGGGCTTCCTCTCGGTCACCGTGCAACCGACCGCGGGCGGCAGTGCGATTGCGCTACGCCATCACGATGTGAAGGGCGCCGTGGTGAACGAGCACCGCCAGGAGAGGAAGGAAGGCTAAAGGAAGGATGAGGGATGAAGGCGGAAGGATGAAGCAGAAACAAATGACCCTCTGCTTCATCCTTCCGCCTTCATCCTTTCCCTCTCCCTCATTCTGCTGAGAACTTGTGCACCGTCACGTGGTGATACTTCTCCCCCGGGCGCAACACGGTGCTGGGGAACTCGGGCTGGTTCGGTGAATCCGGAAAGTGCTGCGTCTCCAGGCAGAACGCGGTGTGCTGCGCGTGCCCGCCGTTCTTGGAATCGCCGTCGAGGAAGTTGCCCGTGTAGAGTTGCACGCCGGGTTGCGTGGTGGAGACTTCCATGATGCGGCCGCTCTTGGGCTCACGCACGCGAACGGCGAAGGCGGGCTTCTCCGAGCTGCCGGCCAGCACAAAGCAGTGATCGTAGCCGATGGGGGTATCGCCGATGCGCTTGAGATCGTTGAGCTGGGAGCCGATGGTGCGCGGCTGGCGGAAATCCAACGGCGTGCCGGCCACGTCGGCTAGGCCCGTGGGAATGAGGGTGTCGTTCACGTTGACGTATTTCTCGGAAGCGATGGTGATCTCGTGATCGAGAATGGCGCCGCTTCCGGCGCCGGCCAGATTCCAATAGGCGTGATTGGTCAGATTGAGCACGGTTGGCGCATCGGTCTGGGCCGTGTACTCGATCTTAAGCCGGTTGTCGTTATCGAGCGTGTAGACCACGGTGACATCCAGATTGCCGGGATAGCCTTCCTCTTTGTCCGGGCTCGTGCGGGTGAACTTCACGCCCACCGCGTCGGCCGTCTGGACGGGCTCTGCCTGCCATAGCACGCGGCTGAAGTTCTTCACGCCGCCGTGCAGATGATTGGGGCCGTTGTTGGTGGCCAGCGTGTGCTCCTTGCCGTCCAGCGTGAACTTGCCCCCGGCGATCCGATTGCCGAAACGTCCCACCGTGCAGCCGAAGAAGGCCGTGTGGTTCTCGTAAGCGCCGACGGAATCGAATCCCAGGTTGATGTTGGCCTGCTTGCCGTCGCGATCGGGAGTTTCGACGGCCACAATCGTGCCGCCGTAGTTGGTCATCTTCAGCACCAGGCCGTTGCGGTTGGTGCAGGTGTAGAGCGTGGCCGCTTGGCCCTCGCTGGTCTTGCCGAACGACGCTTGCTGGACGCTCATCGGGGTGCCGGTCTCCACGTTAGAAGGGTCGTTGGCTGTTGTTGAGGGCGGGAGCGTGTCCACGGGCGCCGCTGGCGCGGGAGCACGCGCCTTCGTGCAGCCGGCCGCCAGAATCGTCAGGCCAAGCATTGCCGCCAGCCACGGTCGAGTCCACAAGGTCTTCATCTTATTCTCCGGATCCCGGCGTCGGCCGCAGGAAGTGTACAAAGAAGGCATTGATCCGTTCCACGGCCTCGGGCGTGGGACGATGCCCCTCCCGATTGGTCATGGCCACGCGATTGGTCTGCCCCAGCAGCTTGTTCAGCGCGATGCTCTGATTGAGCACCTTCCAACGCACCGGTTTGTCTTCCGATCCTCCGGACACCAGGAACGGCCGCGGCGCCATCAGCGCGTGCAGCTCGTTCAGATCGCGTTTCGAGTCGACCAGCTTCTTGTACAAGCCCGTGCGCGGATTTTCCTCGCTGGGCCGTCCAGGCTTGCGGGTCACGCCCGCTTCGTAGCCGATATACCACGGCTCGTAATAGTTGACGTTGGAGTTGGTCTCGTCGAACACGATGCCCGGATCGCACCACACGGCGCAGGCGAACTTGTCGTACAGGCACGAGGCGAACATGGTCCACTTGCCGCCGTAAGAATGGCCCACGATGCCAATGCGCTCGGGATCGACCTCGGGCCGTTTAGCCAGCACGGTGTGACAGTTCGCGGCGACATAGGCCAGCAACGACAGAGGCTGCGTGGGCGGGTACTGCTTGCCCGATTTCACCAGCGCCTCCCGCGTGTCTTTTCCCTCGTCCAGCGAGCTGGGCGTGCCGATGGAGAGGGTCACAAAACCGCGTCGAGCCAGTTGCAGTCCGAAATCGAGCACGCCTTCGCCGGTGGCGCCGCGTCCGATGCTGGTCTTGGCTTCGTAGAAGACCACGAGCGCCGCCGGAAACGGACCTTTACCTTCGGGGATCAGCAAGTACCCATCGCTCTTCTTGCCCCCCAGCGCCACTTCCACGGAGACATGATGTTGCGTGAAGTTCTCTCGCTTCTCTTGCTCCAGGAACTCGACCTGCGGATCTTCGATCATGGGCGGCCAGGGACCGAGCATCTCGTGCCAGTCCCGCAAGATTTCGGCCCGGCGCTTGGGCCACTGCTCGGCCTTCTCGACCGCCGTGCCATCCGCAAATCGGAGCGGCGATGCATATCCGCCGGTATCGCCCGCGAACTCGGCCGGCGGCGTGAAGTACGGCGCGATCTTCGCCCATGCCTCGCCGTTCTTCTGTTCCTGACTTTGCGCCGCGCCGGTCGTTAGCAGCGTTGCCGCAAACAACACTCGGAGCATCCCGCGATTGCAGCAGGCCATGGCGACAACCTCCCATCGATTGGATCGTTCCGACGTGGCCTCATTCAAGCAGTTGGATGGGGGGAAAGCAATCCACGGGGAGATCTCTGAATCTTTCCACGTCGCGCTTGCTACGCGGGCAACGGGGTCGCCAGGTTGAAAGTCTCGCGGAATCCGGACGGCGGTGGTGATGAGTGAGGACTCAATCGGCCGACTGCGGCTGAAGATCGTGGTTCCGATCACCGAGTGGAAGGAAGCCAAGGTATGCGAGCTACCCCTGGTTTGTGCATCTTCTACCGACTCCAGGCAACGGTCTCACGAAAGTATCCGGAGCCGATGTGTTCCATGTGATCAAGCGTTCGAATTAGTGTTCCCCTCTCGTCCGTCATCTTTCTGCCCTCGATATTTCTGCCACCTCCGGCCCCTGCGCAGCGATCCGCACGAATGCCGCGATCCTCTCGTTCTCAACGCAACCAAGTGGCCTGCGACCTGACCGACCTTTGCGCCCTTCGTGTCCTTCGTGTTGATAGCTCGTAGATCCCAGCAGGAAATGCAGCTTCGAACACCAAGGGCGCGAAGACCGCGAAGACGGAAGACAGATAAGAACACTGATCTGCACTAATAGCCGCTAACACGCAAGCCAACCACGAAGACCGAAGGCCAATCGCCGCCTCCGGCGGTCTTGGGATTAGCGGAGAGCAGCGTCGATTAGGGTCCCCTTCCCGTCCGTCATCCTTCTGCCTTCGATATTTCTGCCACCTCCGGACCTGCGGGCAATCGGCAGCAATACCGCGACCCCCCCTTGGTTCGCATGCAGCAAGTGGCTTTCGACCTTCGCGTTCTTCGCGTCCTTGGTGTTCAAATCCGTTGGTGGCTCGGCTGCTCGCGCCTCAACCTCGGTGTGAAATTCAGCGACGTGATCTGCCGATGAGGACCGAGCAAAGAATAACATCCACGATCTCTACATTCACACGGGCCAGCAGCCGGAGTTGTCCACAGATGCACACCGATGTACACGGATAAGGCCGTCGTCATTTCCACGTCGCTCCTTGCCCTCTCCCATCTGTGTTGATCGGCGTTAATCTGTGGCTATCGGAGCATGGTCAAGGCCGGGGCAATTAATGCCGAAGTTATTCTTCCGTCGCTCCTTACCCGACACGCAGAACGCAGGCTTCCAACACCAAGGGAACGAAGGTAACGAAGACGGACAGAGGGAACACTGATCTGCACTCGCGTGGCCGGCAAGGTGGTCGACACGCTCCTAGCCTGTGCGTACGCGAAAAGCCTCGTCCCAAGTGCCGTTTGTGTTCTGCACCGGCCGAGCCTGCCAGATCCGATTCACGCTCTAACGCGACACTCTGGCGACCCGCAAAACCGATCCGGCACAAGCCCCTTTGAGGCTCTCGTCCCGCCGTGGATGTGACCGCCTTCGGCTACACTTCTCGCGAGACCGACGAGGAATCTCTCCTCAAATTCTACCGCGCCCGCTACAACTACGCCCTCGCTGGCCGCTTCCACAGTGAAGATATCAACGGATACGAAGCGTGCGACACGAACATCTCCCGATATACAGCTAAATCACC
>JBGTDH010000014.1:0-4520 GCA_041748435.1 Pirellulales bacterium | reverse complement strand
CATGCACTGCAAGCCTTCGATCGCGTGAAAGCCGTACGATTCCAACCCGCCGTAGCCCACCGAGACCGCTTCCTCGATCCGGCACTCCAGCGGCAGACTCAGCTCCGGCACGCGCCAACTTACGGGTACGGAAGATCCGGCCATGAAGGGAATCTGCATTTTCTTGGCTGTGTCGTACATGTGCCGTGCGTCGTCCCAGTTGTAGGCCAGGTGCTTATCGCTAAACAGCGGAACCACCTGCTGCGTGCGCCGGAATGCGGCGATCACCTCATCGAACAGCCGCCGCCGCGGATACATTTTCTGTTTGGTGTCGGGCGTTTCGGGATAATTGCCATGCTCACCGATGTTCAGCACGCCGCGCACGGCAAGCTTGTCGCTGCCAAGCGTGAGCGCCTCGTCGATCGAAGCAGCCAGATGCACGCCATGTTCGCGGGCGATGGCTCGCCCCAGATCGTTCATCGGAACCTGATCGAGGTACAGCGACGCGAGTTTCAGATCGGGGCCAGGGCCGCCTTGATGATCGTATCCCTTGAGAATCTTGGTCAGAATGACATCGGCGTGCGAATTCTTGCGATACTCGGTGGCGATGCCGGCCACAGGGAGTTTGGCTCGCGGGGGGTCTGCAGCTCGCACGCTGCCGCCGATTCCTCCTAGTGCCAGGGCCGCCGCGCCGGCGAGCGACTGTTGCAAGAAATCACGACGATGCGACGATGGTTGGTAGCTCATGGGTTGGCCGATCAGTAGGCGAGGGCAGGTGGCGGGACCGCGTACGCTTTGCGCATCAGTCTAACGTGCAGAAATCGTAGAATGGCAGCCCGGCGGCGAGAAATCCAGGACCTCCCGGTAGTGCCGCAAACTCTCTACCTGCGCCCCACCTTGCTGGTGGCAAGGCAATTGTTGGGTTGCACACTGATTCATGAGACCACCGAGGGGCTGGTTGCGGGCCGCATCGTGGAAACGGAGGCCTATCTCACGGGCGATCCCGCCGCTCATTCTTATCGTGGGCCAACGCCGCGCAACGCCGTGATGTTCGGACCGCCGGGCCACGCCTACGTTTACTTCATTTATGGAATGCATTGGTGCTTCAACACGGTCTGCGGCATCGAAGGCATCGGCGAAGCGGTGCTGGTCAGAGCGCTAGAGCCGGTGGCGGGAATCGATTTGATGCTCAGCCGCCGCGGCGAGATGCCTCTGCGGCAATTGTGCTCTGGTCCCGCGCGGTTGTGTCGGGCCTTGGGCATCACCGGACTACAAAATGGGGTGAGCCTGGGCGCGGGAAATCTTCGCATTGTCGGCCGCCCCGGCACAGTGAAAGCGCCCGTGGAAGCCGTCCGCATCGGCTTGACGCAAGCCGCCGATCGACTTTGGCGGTTCTACGATCCCGCCAGCGGCGGCGTGTCAAGAAAGTAATGCTTCGACGACATCGTTTGATGTTCGATCGGCCGACATCTTTATACTGCGGCACTCGCTGAGACTTCGGAACCACGTACACTGTCGCTTGGCAAACTGGCGTGTGCGGGTCTTCACGAGGGTGATCGTTGTCGGCAGATCGTGCTGCCCGGCAAGGTGATCCAGGACCTCGCGATAACCGAGGGCCTGCGATGCCGTGCGGCTGAATGTTTGCCCGGCGTTCAGCAATCGCTGAACTTCGGCCAGCAGGCCAGCGGAGAACATGGCATCGACGCGGGCATCAATGCGTGCGTTGAGCTCGGCCCGCGGCCATTCGAGGACGAACACCCGGCACTGTTCCCCAGGGCGGCCTTGATCGAACTGCCGCTGAAGCTGACTGATGGGCGTGCCTGTCTTGTGATGCACTTCCAGGGCACGAATAATCCGCCGCACGTCGCCGGGAGGGTGTTTGACGGCCGATGCCGGGTCGACCGCGGACAGCCGCGCGTGCAAGGCGTCATTTCCCTGTTCGCGGGCCAGCGCTTCCATTTGATGTCGAAAGCCCCAATCGGCCGGAGGACCATGAAAAATGCCTCGCAGCAGAGCCTTCAGATAGAGCGGCGTGCCTCCCACAAAAAGCGGCTCGCGGCCACGGGCGCGAATCTCCGCAACGCGCTCCTCTGCGGCAACCACATAGCTCGCCAGACTCAGCTCCTCGGTGGGATCGAGGCAATCAACGAAGTGATGCGGCACAAGCTGCCGCTCGTCCAATGACGGCTTGGCGGTCCCGATATCCATGCCGCGATAGACGGCCATCGAGTCGAGCGACAGGATCTCCGCATTCAGCTGCTGGGCCAGTGCTAGCCCCACCGCGGTCTTGCCGCTGGCGGTCGGACCCGAGAGAAACCAGCAATCGGCAGTCGGAGGCAGTGATGTCATGGAACTTTGGCGGAGCGGGGTTCGTCTCAGTGTGAGCGAGCCGGGCGGCAATGTCGATCGCTCCTTTGTCGAGTCGCGGATAACCAAGCACACCTTCTGGAGTCGTTGTCATGAAACGGTTTACGGCACTGTGCGGACTCCTGGGGCTCTTCCTGACACTCGCGCCGGCCGTTTCGCTGGCTCAGGGTCTGTTGGTGGTCATCAATGCCGATGAGGTGGTCCGATTGCCGCGGCCCATCATCATCCATCCTCGTCCCACGCCCCAACCGCTGCCGCCGCAATCCTACAAGATCAAAGAGGTGGCCATTCAGGCCAAGCTGACAGACCAAATCGCCCGCGTGCAGGTCTCGCAGGCGTTTGTGAACACGGGCAGCCGGCAGATGGAAGTCTGCTTCATGTTCCCGCTGCCCTACGATGGGGCCATCGATCAGCTCACGTTGCTGGTCGATGGCAAGGAGTTTCCGGCCAAATTGCTGGACGCTAAGGAAGCCCGGCAGCAGTACGAGGCCATCGTGCGGAAGAACCAGGATCCGGCCCTGCTGGAATGGGTGGGCACGGGCATGTTCAAGACCAGTGTCTTTCCCGTTCCGCCGGGTGCCGAGCGCAAGGTAAGCCTGCGCTACAACCAGATTCTGCGGAAGGATCACACGCTGACCGATTTCCTGTTCCCGCTAAGCACAGCTAAGTACACGTCTCACGCGGTCGAGAATCTGGAGATCAACGTGGCGATCGAGAGCACGATCGAGCTCAAAAATGTCTACAGCCCCACGCATGCCGTCGAAATCAAGCGGCCCAGCAATCACAGCGCCGTGGTTAAGTACGCGGCCAAAAACATCGTGCCCACCAGCGATTTCCGGTTGTTCTTCGATGTGGCCAAGGGGGAGCTCGGCGCCAGCGTGGTGAGCTTTCGTCCCAAGGATGGCGAAGACGGCTACTTCTTGATGCTGGCCAGCCCGCAGATCAAGGCCAAGGATGCGGAGCGGCGCAAGAAGACCGTGGTGTTTGTGATGGACCGCTCCGGCAGCATGAGCGGCAAGAAGATCGAGCAAGCCAAAGAAGCGCTGAAGTTCGTGCTGAACAATCTGCGCGAGGGAGATCTGTTCAACATCGTGGCTTACGACAGCGCCGTGGAGAGCTTCCGTCCCGAGTTGGAGAAGTACAACGAACAGACGCGTAGCCAGGCGATTGGCTTTGTCGAGGGCCTGTATGCCGGCGGCGGCACGAACATCGAAGGGGGCTTGAAGAGCGCCCTGAGCATGCTGGCCGATTCCAGTCGCCCCAACTTCGTCATCTTCCTCACCGACGGCCTGCCCACCGTGGGCGAAGTCAACGAGGGAAAGATCGTCGCCTCTGCCAGGTCGTACAACCGCGTGCGAGCCCGTCTGATGAGCATGGGCGTGGGCTACGACGTGAACAGCCGCCTTTTAGACCGTCTCACGAGCTCCAATCAGGGGCAAAGCGATTACGTGCGGCCCGATGAAGACATCGAGACCCATGTGAGCAAGCTCTACAACCGCATCAGCTCGCCGATTATGACCGACGTGGCGGTAAAATTCGAATACGATGAGTTGAAGTCGGAAGAAGGCAATCCGATCAACCGCATCTTCCCCAAAGAGAACTACGATCTGTTCGAAGGCGAGCAGCTTGTTGTGGTGGGCCGCTACCGAAAGGCGGGTCCGGTGAAGGTAAAGATCTCCGGCTCGGTTTCCGGCAAGCAGGAGACGTTCGACTTTCCCGCCAAGTTGATCAGCCACAGCGGCGATGAGTCCTACGCGTTTGTCGAAAAACTATGGGCAATGCGTCGCATCGGCGACATCATCGACGAACTGGACCTCAAGGGCAAGAACGAGGAACTGATCAAGGAACTCGTGCAGCTCTCAACGACGCACGGCATTCTTACGCAGTACACGTCGTTCCTGGCGGACGAGAACACCGACTACCGGCGACTCACCTCGAACGTGGATCGCGCACGTCTGAATGTGCGGGCGCTCGAAGAGTCTTCGGGCGTGGGCGGATTCACGCAGCGTGCCGAGAAGGCGCGTTTCCAGTATGCGGAGCAGGCTACGAACCCCGGCTTGGCGACCGTACCCGCGGAGCCGGCAGCCGATGGGTTGGCACGCGGACTGAGTCGAGGCGCTGCGGGCCGACCAGCAGTCACAGGCGTGCCCGTGCCCTCGCGTTCGAGCGCCCCG
>JBGTDH010000013.1:0-3385 GCA_041748435.1 Pirellulales bacterium | reverse complement strand
GCGCCCTTGCCGGAGGGCGTGTTGATAATGAGCTGGATGCCGCCGTCGATCAGATGATCCAGCAGGTTGGGATGCCCCTCTTGCAGCTTACGCACACGTTTCACGGCAATGCCATGCTCCTCCAGATGCTTGGCCGTGCCGCTGGTGGCCATCAACTCGTAACCGAGCTCGACCAGTTTGCGCGAGAGCCCGACGATGGCCTCCTTGTGCCGATCGGTCACGCTCACGAAGATCGTCCCGGACATGGGCAGCACCACGCCGGCGGCTAACTGGCTCTTGGCAAAGGCCATCGAGAACTGATCGCTGATGCCCATCACTTCGCCGGTGGAGCGCATCTCGGGCCCCAGCACAATATCCACGCCCAGGAATTTGGCGAACGGGAAGACGCTCTCTTTGATCGAGATGTGGCTGGGAATCGGATCCTCGGTCAGGCCCTGCTCGGCCAGGCTCACGCCGGCCATCACTTTTGCAGCGGCTTTCGCCAAGGGCACGCCCGTGGCTTTGGAGACAAACGGAACGGTGCGGCTGGCGCGGGGATTCACCTCCAGCACGTACAGCATCTGTCGGCCATCTTCCTTTTTGATGGCGTACTGGATGTTCATCAGTCCTTTCACGCGCAACCGGCGAGCCAGCGCATGCGTGGCGGCGCGGATCTCGTCGAGGATCGGCCCTTGCAGGCTGTAGGGCGGGATCACACAGGCGCTGTCGCCCGAATGCACGCCCGCCTCTTCGATGTGCTCCATAATGCCGGCAACGAGCGTGCGCTCGCCGTCGCTGATGGCGTCGACATCCACCTCGATGGCGTCTTCCAGAAAGCGATCGATCAGCACGGGCTGGCCTTGCGAGACGATGAAGGCCTCGGTAACGAAGCGATCGAGCTGCACCTGGTCGTAACAGATCTCCATCGCCCGGCCGCCCAGCACAAAGCTCGGCCGCACCAGCGCGGGAAAGCCAATCTTGGCCGCCTCTGCGCGGGCCTGGCTCATCGTGCGGGCAATGCCATTGGCCGGTTGCCGCAGATTCAATCGCTCCAGCAGATGCTGGAACTTCTCGCGGTCCTCGGCGTCTTCGATCGTATCGACGCTCGTGCCGATGATGGGCACGCCGGCGTTGGACAGCGCGCGGGCCAGATTCAAGGGGGTCTGACCGCCGAACTGCACGATCACGCCATCGGGCTGCACGCGGTCGCAGATGTTCAGCACATCTTCGGTCGTGAGCGGCTCGAAGAACAGCAGGTCGCTGGTGTCGTAGTCGGTGCTCACGGTCTCGGGGTTGGAGTTGACCATGATCGACTCGATGCCCAACTCGGCCAACGCGAAGGCGGCATGGCAGCAGCAGTAATCGAACTCAATGCCCTGCCCGATGCGGTTGGGCCCGCCGCCGAGGATCATGATCCGCTTGCGACCCGGCTGCTCGGCGGGCGTCTCGTCTTCGTCTTCGTAGGTCGAATAGTAGTAGGGCGTGTAGGCCTCGAACTCGGCGGCGCACGTATCGACCGATTTGAACGTGGCCACAATGCCGCGGCGCTTTCGCTCACGGCGAATGTCCATCTCGCTGGCGTTCCAGAACGTGGCCAACTGCCGATCGGCAAAGCCATACTGCTTGGCCTGCTTGAGCAGTGCGTTGCTGACGCTGCCGATATTGGCGTGCCGCCGCAGTTCCTCCTCGAGATCGACAATCTGCCGCAAGTTGTCCAGGAACCAGGGATCAATGAAGGTGAGATCGTAGATCTCTTCGATCGTCATGCCCCCCTTCATGGCGTAGCGCAGATACCACACGCGGTCTGCGTTGGGCGTGGCCAGCTTGGCGCGAATCTCGTCTTCCGTCGGCTGCTGCGGCGTGCCCCACAGGTCTTTGCCATCGCAACCGAAGCCGAAGCTGCCGACCTCCAGACCCCGCAGTGCCTTCTGGAACGACTCCTTGAACGTGCGGCCGATGGCCATGGTCTCGCCCACGCTCTTCATCTGCGTGGTGAGCTTGCTGTCCGCCTCGGGAAATTTCTCGAAGGCGAACCGCGGCACCTTGGTCACGACATAATCGATCGTGGGCTCGAAGCAGGCCCGCGTTTCCCGCGTGATGTCGTTGGGCAGCTCGTGCAGCCGGTAGCCCACGGCCAGCTTGGCGGCAATCTTGGCGATCGGAAAACCGGTGGCCTTGCTGGCCAAGGCGCTGGAGCGGCTCACGCGGGGGTTCATCTCGATCACGATCATCCGTCCCGTTTTGGGATGGACGGCGAACTGGATGTTCGATCCGCCGGTTTCGACGCCAATCTCGCGGATCACGGCCAGCGAGGCATCCCGCATCCGCTGATACTCTTTATCCGTCAGCGTCTGGGCCGGCGCCACCGTGATGCTGTCTCCAGTATGCACGCCCATCGCGTCGAAATTCTCGATCGAGCAGATGATCACGACGTTGTCGTCCACGTCGCGCATCACCTCCATCTCGTATTCTTTCCAGCCGATGATCGATTCTTCGACCAGCACCTGCGACACGGGCGAGAGTTGCAGCCCGCGGGCCACGAGGGTTTCGAACTCCTCGCGGTTGTAGGCGATGCTGGAGCCGGTGCCTCCCAGGGTAAAGCTGGGACGCACCACGCAGGGCAGGCCGATGCGCTGGCCGGCGGCGCGAGCTTGCTCCAACGTGGTGACCACTTCGCCGCGGCAAACCTCAAGGCCCATCTTCTCCATCGCCACTTTGAAGCGATCGCGGCTCTCGGCCTTGTCGATGACGTCGGCGTTGGCGCCGATCATCTCGACGCCGTACTTTTCCAGCACGCCATGGCGGGCCAGGTCCATCGCCAGGTTCAAGCCCGTCTGGCCGCCCAGCGTGGGCAGCAGGGCATCGGGGCGTTCGATTTCGATGACTTTTTCGATGGTCTGCCAGGTGAGCGGCTCAATGTAGGTGCGCTCCGCCGTGGCGGGATCGGTCATGATGGTGGCCGGGTTCGAGTTGACCAGCACCACCTCGTAGCCTTCCTCGCGGAGCGCCTTGCAGGCCTGGGTGCCGGAATAATCGAACTCGCAAGCCTGACCGATGACAATCGGTCCCGAGCCAATCAGCAGAATTTTATGAAGATCGTCACGACGCGGCACGATGCGGTACTTCCTGGTGTTGCGTAAACTCTGCCCATCCCCTGGGCGTAAAATCTCACCAGCGTACCACGCACGAGCCACGATCATCAAGCGGCGCAGATTCACGGAGATTCACGGATTCACGCGTTGTCTACTGCTGGCCACCGTAAGTCGATGCGTCATAGTTGGACAGCGCCACTTTGGTGCTGTAGTTGGTCGTAAGTCGTGGGTTGGAAACGCCGTGGGTCATGGGCTGTCCTTGCGTTCGAGGCACGACTTGATCCTGTCGGCATCGATGCCCAACTCGTTGAGTC
>JBGTDH010000012.1:0-1985 GCA_041748435.1 Pirellulales bacterium | reverse complement strand
GTGCGGCCGCTTCGCGCCACACCGTTCTTAGAAAGTAAGAATACGCGCTGCTCGTTCGTTCGAATCGGAAATGTCAGTTCCTAGTTCATCCAATCGAAGAGATCGACTGGCGCTTCTGCTGATGGCCGTGGCCTTGAGTTTGCGAGTGGCTACGGCTCAAACGCTACCCAGCTATGAGCTGGACGTCAAGCCGATCTTCGCGGCGAAGTGCTATGCCTGCCATGCCGCCGAGAAAAGCATGGGTGGGGTTCGCCTGGATGTAAGGGAAGGGGCGTTCGGGCGTGGTGACTCCAAGGAGCCGACGATTGTGGCGGGCGACAGTGCGGGCAGCCAATTGATCCGGCGCGTGACTTCGAGCGAACCAAGCATGCGCATGCCTCTCGCGGGAGATCCGCTGTCCGCCCAAGAGGTCAATCTGCTTCGGGCTTGGATTGACGGTGGATCCCCATGGCCCGCGGAACTGGGTTCGGACCAGGCGGCTCCAGTCGTGGTTGAAAGAAAAATCACGGCGCAGGACCGGGACTTTTGGGCATTCCGGCGCTTACGAGAGGTCCATCCGCCTGCGGTCAACAACTCCAGCTGTATCAAGACTCCGATTGATCAATTCATCCTTGCAAAACTCGAAGAGAAAGGTCTCGCGCCGGCCCCCGTAGCGAGCCGGGAAAAGCTGATACGCCGTGCATATTTCGACCTGATCGGGCTGCCCCCTGCTCCGGAAGCGGTGGATGCCTTTGTGAAAGATCCCTCGTCGCAAGCTTATGAGGGCTTGGTAGAGAGGCTGCTGGCGAATCCGCAATACGGCGAGCGCTGGGGGCGCCACTGGTTGGATGTGGCGCGTTATGCCGACAGTGGAGGGTACAACGCCGACTTCGACCGGCTCACGATTTATCGCTATCGAGACTTCGTGATACGCGCTTTCAACGGGGACCTGCCGTACGATGCGTTTGTGCGCTGGCAGATTGCGGGCGACGAATACGCACCCAATAGTCCGGAGGCCATGGCGGCGACTGGATTTCTATCGGCGGGCCCGGCGGAAAAAATCGCACCTACAGATACGGAGGAAAACAAAGAACGGTACCGGATGGATGAAGTGGATGACATGATCCGGGCCACCAGCGAGGCGATGCTGGGGCTAACGGTCGGTTGTGCGCGTTGTCACGATCATAAGTTCGATCCCATTCCCACGCGGGACTACTATCGGATGGCGGCTGTTTTCCGCAATCTGACACGCCGGGATGCGCCGTTGTCGTTGCCTCATCGCAGCTTGCAGCTCTGGCTGGAAGCGAATCGGCTGGAGTTACGTGATGAAAAGGTTCGTGCTCTGGGGATCGAGCAGGAAGATCGGGCGCTACTGCTGATCCCTTTCGACAGAAACAACTCGGGCCAGAAGTCGGTTTTCAGAAAGTACGACGAGCAGCTGCAATTCTCCGAAGAGGAGTTCGAGCGGTGGTTGGACGAGGAAAGTCGAACCACTTTGACACGACTGAAAGAAGACGTGAGGAGGGCAGAAGCGGCAAGCAACGCCGAAGCCTCGCAGTCGTTGATCGTTCTCGATAATCGGACCGAGCCCGTGCCATCGTTCCTGCTGAGTAGAGGGGAAGTGAGGCATAAGCAGGAGCCGGTCGAGTTCGGCTTCCTGACAGTGCTCTCTGACGGCAAGCCCCCGGAAGAGTACCGGAAGGCGGTCTCCCGAGAAAACCTGAAGACGACCTTTCAGCGGAGCGCCTTGGCGGAATGGCTGGTCGATCTCGACCATGGGGCGGGCAATCTTCTGGCGCGCGTGATTGTCAACCGCATCTGGCAGCAACACTTTGGAGAAGGTTTGGTCCGTACACCGAATGACTTCGGACTCCAAGGCGAACGGCCCACCCATCCCGAACTGCTCGATTGGCTGGCGGGTGAACTGATTCACAACGGTTGGCGGCTCAAGCCGATCCAGCGGTTGATCATGAACAGCGCCGTCTACACCCAAGGGTTCCAGTTCG
>JBGTDH010000011.1:0-5496 GCA_041748435.1 Pirellulales bacterium | reverse complement strand
CCGCGCGTGGGCAGCACCGCCAGACGCACGCGGCCATTATCACTCTCGACCAGATCCACACCGTCCCGCAGCCCGCCTTGCAAGCGCCGCTTGACGACTCTGCAATTCCGTGCGCCCCACACTTCCAACTCGCGCTGCAAGTTCAGACCGTCGACGTACACATTCTGCTGCACATCGGTCAGCACCCAATTCTTCGTCGCCATACTGGTAATCTCCGGATGGCCCTCATTGTGCCGCATCAAGTGGGATTACTCCAGCAGCTCTATCGCCCCGGCGGCAGATGACGTTTTACAATCTTCAGCGCGGCCGGGTGCAGCAGGCCGTTGGAGGCCAGCATCGTGGAGCGAGCCAGCGGCAATGGGTCGCCGGAGCAGGTGGTCACGTGGCCGCCCGCCTCCTGGACGAACAGACTGCCGGCGGCGAAATCCCAGGGGGCAAGCTCGTACTCGAAATACGCGCCGTACATGCCGCAGGCCACGCTGCATAGATCGAGCGAGGCGGCGCCAAAACGGCGAATGCCATGCACATGGGCTTGGAAGAACTCGCGAATGGCAGCGAGTGTGGCCTCCATCATCGCGCCGCGATTGTAATAGAAGCCCACGCCAATGATCGACTGGTCGAGGCGGCCCGCGTCGCTGACGCACACCGCTTGGTCATTCAGAAATGCGCCGCCACCCCGCACCGCCGTGTACCACTCCTCGCGGATCGGATTGTAGATCACGCAGACCATCGGCTGGCCGCGATGGCAATAAGCGATCGACACGGCGAAATGCGGGATCTTGTGCGCAAAGTTGTTCGTGCCATCCAGCGGATCGACCACCCACAGATGTTCCGCCGCCTGCTGTTGGGAATGCTGTTCCTCAGCCAGAACGGCGTGCGTGGGAAACGCGCGGCTCAGATGGGAGACAATGGCCTGCTCCGCCTCGACATCGGCATCGGACACCAGATCGACAGACTCCTTGATGCGCATCACCACGCCGTCGCGAAAGTAGCGGGCCACAATCTGCCCCGCGGCTTCGGCAGCTTCCGTCGCGATTTGCAGCTCGTGCTCCCACATGGCTCCACCTCGCCTGTTTACTTCGCTGCCGTGCCCGTGACGTCCAGGAACATTTGTTCTAGGGACGTGCCCTCCGAAACCAGTTCGCGCCGCAGTTCGGCCAGCGTTCCCACGCAGCGCAATTTGCCGTGATCGACGATTCCAATCCGGTGCGCGATCTCTTCGGCCAGCCCCAGCGTGTGGGTCGACATGAAGATGGTCATCCCTTGGCGCGAGCGTTCTTGCAACAGGTCCTTCACCATGCGGGCGCTGCGAGGGTCCAGGCCCACCATCGGCTCGTCCAGCACCAGCACCTGAGGATCGTGCAACAAAGCGGCAGCGAACACCAGGCGCTGCTTCATGCCGTGGGAGTAGGACTCTGCCAGATCGTCTACAAAGTCGGCCAGTTGAAAGTTGTTGATCTCCCGCTCGATGCACTCGCGTCCCCGCCGCGCGTCCAGGCCATACATGTTGGTGATGAATTCCAGGAACTCGCGTCCGGAGAGCTTGTCGTAGAGGTAGGGCTCGTCCGGCACGTAACCCAGGCGGCGGCTGGCCTCGCGGGTTTGCGTCACCACGTCGAAGCCGCAGACCCTCACGCAGCCGCTGGAAGGGCGCAGCAGGCCCACGAGCATTTTGATGCTGGTGGTTTTGCCGGCGCCGTTGGGTCCCAGAAAGGCGAATAGCTCGCCAGCCGGCACGGTGAGATCCAAGCCGGCGACCGCCGCTTTGTCGCCATAGTTGCGCGTGACGGCTTGAAACTCAATCATGAGGCGGGAGGCTCTCGATCGCTTGGCCCGGCGGCAATCGTACAAACAGCAGCTTCACACCCAACAAGAATACTTCTTGCCGCAGCACATTCCCATCGGGTGCCACCCATACGCGGGCGCGGGCCAGATGCGATGATGAATCGGCGCCGGAATCGTCTCGATAGACGACCACCGCGGTGCGCAGAATCTGTCCGTTCCACGCAATGGGCTCGTTGCGTTCTACCGTGGCCTGCAAGATCTGCAGCGCGTTGTTCGGCGGTTGCAGCGGATTATAGACCGGCTCGGTCCACGTCTGCCCGACGCGCAGATTCCTCAACTGCATGCGGGGCGAAAGGCTATCGCCCACCATCTGATCGGCCGCCAGCGGGGTCGAAGTGTTGTAGGCGAAAGTGCCCGAGCGAATGCTGAGCTTCAGTTGATCTCCGTCGGCCGTGCCGTTGACGAGAATGGCGTCCTTGATTTCGCCGAAGCTGACCGAGGCGCGAAATCCCCGCAGGCTGCCGTCTGCCAGCTCGATGCGGCTGTCGGTGTCGAACGGGAGATGCTCCTCGCGGCCCTCGGGATCGAGCATGCGGGCCAGCCACGGCGCGATCTCCTTCAGCGGGAAGCGATCCAGATGGACGCGGTTTCGCAATTCCAGCACGTGGTCCGGCCGCTGGAGAGAATCGGTCGAGGCCCACCCCAGGGGCTGATCGTTCAGGGATAACTGCCACGCCACCGGGCCGGGCGCAGCAAGCGTCGCCTCGGGCGCCAGCGTGGGCCGATCTCCCACGCGCAGCGGAGGCGCCACTTTATCGGCAATCAGCCAAGTCATGCTGGCCAGCCATAGCAAGACCACGGCGAGTGTAAACCAGCGATTCGACATAGGGGGATGTGCTTTGTCGGATGGTCATCCAGAGACGATCCAGGCGCTATTCTACACCGCGCCGGCAGTGCTGGCAGTTGCAGTTTTCTGGGGAGGGCCATTTTTCGCCGAACAAACCGAACTTGCACAGAACGGCCGCTTTGCCGATGATGCCCCCCTGTTCCAAATGAAGCATGGAGGCTTACATGGTCACGTCGATGTGGCGTCTGCGGGGAGTTCTGGCACTGGCGATTGTGCTGCCCTTGGCCGGATGCGGTTCCAGCGAAAGCGGCGAGGCGGTGACCACCAACATCGTCGGCGGTGGAGATCCCACGCCCGCCCGTTCCGGCAAGACCACTCCCGCGGAACGCGTGAATCCGACCGTGCGCATCGATACCTCCCACGGCGCCTTCACCGTAGAGCTCGATTCTCAACACGCTCCCATCACCGTCGACAACTTCCTCTCCTACGTGGAGAGCGGCCATTACGATCAGACGATTTTCCATCAAGTGGTCGAGGGTTACATGGCCTTGGCGGGCGGTTTCGTCGCCAACTACACGGAGAAGCCGGCCCTGACGCCGATCCGCAACGAGGCCCACAACGGGCTGTCCAACAAGCGCGGGTCGATCGCCATGGCTCGGCAGTTCGACGTGATCGACAGTTCCACCAGCCAGTTCTTCGTGAACCTGGGAGACAACGCCGCCTTGGACCACAAGAGCCGCACCGTCGAGGAATACGGCTTCTGTGTCTTCGGCCAGGTGACCGACGGCCTGGATGTGGTCGAGAAGATTGCCAAAGCCCCCGTTCACGATCTCGAAGGCTTCGAAAGCACGCCCCGCCAAGCCGTAACCATCAAATCGGCCCGCCGCTTGCGGTAGGCGGAACGGCACAATTCTGAGTTTCTCCGATAGCCTCAGCCCGGCTGCCCCGTGCAGCCTGGGCTGTTTTTGTTGCTCGGCGAACCAATCTTGGGGCACGGCACACGAAAAGAGGTGAGCCTCCGCTCGACAGGCGTTAGAATCGGGGGGAGCGGGGACATCCCCTTCGCAGGAAGCCGGCTGGGAGACCAATCATGTCGCAGCGTAGAATCCTCGCCTGCCTGTTCCTCTTGGCGTCTGTCGCATCCCGTTCGCCGGCCGCCGACGAAGCCGCCCCCGGCCCGCCCGAGATGACGGCGCGGGTCGATCAACTGCTCCTGGAGCGTCAACAGGCGGCCCGCGTCGCAGCGGCGGAGATGTCCGGCGATGCCGAGTTCCTCCGCCGCGCCAGCTTCGATCTTTGTGGCGTGCTCCCCACCGTGGCTACCGTGCGCACCTTCCTGGCCGACCCACGTCCCGATAAGCGCGTTCGCTTGATCGATCAGCTTCTGGATCATCCCGACCATGCCACACACCTGGCTTCCACCTGGCGACATATCCTGCTTCCCGGAGAGTTGGATGCCGAGCGCGCGCAGGGAGTCCGCGGCTTTCAGAACTGGTTGCGGGCGCAATTCGTGCGCAATCGACGGTACGACAACATCGTGGCAGATCTGCTGGTGCCCGAAGACGTGACACCCGCCTCCGAGGCCGCGGCCGCGAGCCTGTTCTATGCCGCCTTGCAGTACAAGCCCGAGGAGCTGGCTGCCAACACGTCGCGGATTTTTCTGGGCGTGCAGATCCAGTGTGCGCAGTGCCACGATCATCCCATGAACAATTGGAAGCAGAAAGATTTCTGGGGCTACGCCGCCTTCTTTGCCCGCGTGCGCCAGCCGCAGATGCGAGCCCGCATGGCCACGGTCATGGAAGCCACCACGGGCGAGGTCAAGTTGCCCGACACGGAGACGGTGGTGCTTCCTAAATTCCTCGATGCCCTCCAATCCCGCGGGGAAGACGATGGCAGCCGCCGCCGGCCGCTGGCTATTTGGCTGGCCTCCAGCGGCAACAGCTACTTCGCCAAAGCCACGGTCAACCGCGTGTGGGCCCAACTGTTCGGCCGCGGCATCGTGGAACCCGTCGATGATCTGGGAACGCACAATCCTCCCAGTCACCCGCAATTGCTGGACGAGCTGGCCGTCTGGTTCACCGAGAGCGGCTTCGATCTTCGGCAGCTTTACCGCATGCTGGCCAACACCCGCGCGTATCAACTGACCAGCCAATCAGACGACGCGGGCTCGGCGGGGTCGGCGGAGCTGTTCGCCCGCATGGCGATCAAGAATCTCACGGCGGAGCAACTCTACGATGCCCTGGCGCGCTCCACCTTGCGGCGCGAGGCGGAGAACGCCCCAGGTCAGATCGCCAATCGTCTGGACGATGCCCAGCGGCAATTGTTTGTGGCTCGCTTCCGCTCTCCCACCAGCCGGCCGACCGAGTTCCAGTCTGGCATCCCGCAAGCGCTCACGTTGATGAACGGCATGGCGGTCTCCAGCGCCACCGACTTGATGCAAAGCCCCTTGCTGCAATCGCTGGAGGCGCCCTTCTTCACGCCCGAGCAGCGTCTCGAGGTGCTGTTCCTGGCCACGCTCTCCCGGCAACCCTATACCGACGAACGAGCATCGTTCGCCGATTACATCCAGAGCCAAACCAACGAGAACGAATCGCGGCGAGCGCTCAGTGATGTGCTCTGGGCCTTGCTCAACAGCGCCGAGTTCACGCTAAACCATTGATCCCAATTTGGCGCGCGGGAGTTGGAACATGTATCGATCGGTGCAATTAGCGGCAGTCTGGTTCGCGATCCTGGCCCTCAGCGGCTGCACGCGATCGTCCTCCACACCCGCACCGCCCACCGTTCTTCCTCCTACGCCCGTCGCCCAAACCATCACCCCGGAACCCACTCCTCCCCTACCCGCGCCGCCTCCCGAACCCGCGCCG
>JBGTDH010000010.1:0-5854 GCA_041748435.1 Pirellulales bacterium | reverse complement strand
AGTTCACCTGGGCCATTGCCGTATGAACTCCCCCCCATCGGAGGCCAGCGGAACACCGGTTGCGCCCTCCGCCGTAACGACGATACTGGGAGGAAGGGGCGGCCGTCCGTTCCGTCCATTGGCAAGTGCGATCCTGGCAGTATCAATCGTGTTGTGCTGTGGCTGGATCGCGTTTGGCGCACTGGACAATGCACAAAAACAACTGTGTTGGAACTCGCCGTTTACGGTCGGCAAGGCGATCACGCTGCTCAAAAACGTTGAGGATGGACAAGATCTTCTAAAGGGAGAGTGGATTCTTGTGTTCTATCGGCCTGGGTGCGATGCGTGTCGTGAAGTACTGTCCCATTATCACGATCTTGGGTATTCACTTCGGGCGTCATCGAACTCAGTGCAAGTAGCGTTCGTCGAGGTTTCGCCCTTGGTGACACCTGCCGTGGGCTCGGTCGCTGGGCACTACCGGCTACGAGAATCGACAGGCGTTTTCGTCAGGACTCCGCTCATAGTTAGAGCGATTGATGGAGTTGCTATTGATGTGATAGCGGGCTCAACGGCTAGCCTAACTTCAACGCCGTTAACACTTTCCTTTTGCATGAGGAGCACAAATGAACGTGCGATTCCATTTCAGATTGCAAGTGGCGCTTTCTCTTCTACTGGCCGGCGCTGGAGTGGCTTTTAGTGCTGGGCAATATTGCCAAACTGTTCCTGTCGGCGCGGCAACCCGCGATTCTGAGTGCATTAAGCCCAATATTGGAAATTGCACTCAAAGCTCGGAACATTGCAGCGGAGATTGCCGTGTCAGCTATGACGACTTCCCGGCCCTTTCATGCAACGGGTATGCCGAGGGCGCGTACGAAAGATGTGCTGATCATCCACTCCCCACTTACACCTGCGAAGCTGACAATCCACCTGCTACTTCGAATTGTTTAAGTTGGACTGGATTCTACGTTGAAACAAACTGCACAGGTAACTCCTGTACCATCACACGCATTAAAAGCAAATGTACGACGGGCCTCGGCACTTGATGCACCGCTATTAAGGCATAAGTGCGAACTCTCACGAGTCATGCTACCACCCATCACTCGACTCGTGACAGAGCGATGCAAACGCGGGTATTTGCCTAGGAAACGCAATGACAGCCGTTCGAGCCATTTTCATGTTGCGCCATGCCGCGACAATCGTGCCCATTGTGTGCATGGCATGTAACACGGCGACGGGAGCTGGGAATGAACGTCCAGCGGTCGTCGACGTGCTGGAGGCCGGCGTGGACGAGTGGCGGCATGCCCTTGAGTTCCGCAGTCACTTCGTGTTCCGTCAGGGCACCGTTGAATCGCGTCAAGCAGCAATTGATGGACGTTTCGGGGCGGTTGCAGGGCAGCCTGACAAGGAGGATCGTGTTACAGGAATATTCCACAAATCGGGTTCTCTGATGCGGTTATCCGCGAACTATGGTCGAGCTCCCGTGCTGACTCCCGACGGGCGCGATACGTTAATGACTAACTACTCTTTCGATGCAGTGTCCTCGGACGAATTATATTTAAGGTATCTGCCCAAATACGGAAAGACGGGCAACAGCGCCGAGTTCTCCGAGCGGACGAACGCGGATGCACGCCTCGTTACTATCGGCGCGGAAATGGATGCCGTTCTAAACCCGTTCTCGTTCGGCGGCGGCGTTGACGGGAAGCCCCTTTCGAAATTCGACAAACGTGGCCATGAGCAGTCGATCGAGTGGACCGTGGACAAGGAAGACGCGGACCACTTAACAGTTGTTATAGTTGCGCACGATGGAGATGCTACTCGTACCCATCGCGTTCGGTTCTGGACATCACCTAGCCCGCCGGTTATCGACCGAATTGACGCGCTCTCCACCAGTCGATCGCGTGGTTCGCGGACCGAGTCCTTTGTGGTAGCCTCGGATTTTCGCAGATGTCGCGGAGCCATGCTGGCGGCGACTCTTCGATCCGTCAGCGGACCTCTGGTTCCACGAGGTGGAACCAAACCGAAGTGGATCGTTAAAGAATGGAGTTCGGCGGATTTGGGCAAGGAGTTGCCAACGCCGGACGACTTTGTAATCGAGATACCATCGTCCACTATTGTGCGAGGCTTGCGAAAAAATGCACGAACTGGTGCCGAGCAAGGGATCGACATTACAAAATATGGAACAAATGACTTGGCAAGGGGCAACGACGAGGACGACTCGTGGACGGGGGAACGGGGAGTCGAGACGTGGAGTCCGTTGGGCTTGGCTGCGCTGGCAACAACCGTGCTCATAATAGTCGTGGTGGTCACTGTCATCTTACGCCGTCGAGCCACGTGATGAACCGAATGATCGTCGCCGACAGGAATTCGCGGCTGCGCACCCTGATATTGTTAGGGGCTATCATCGTCAATGGGTGCAATGGACCAAGCGACAAAAGTTCGGAGAACTATTTACACGACGCTGGACGTGTGTTCCTAAGTCCATCGAAGCAAGGTTCATGGAAAGTCGAGCATGCTTATACCTTTACGAATCCGGCACGCGGAAAGAATGCCCATCTGCGAGTCAAGTGGATGAGCTGTGGCTGCGCCGAGTGCATAATTCAGAAAGCCGACCCCAAACCTGGTGAGACCTCAGAGATAACATTGCGATTAACATTGCCATATCAACGACGTCGGCGCGTGGAATCCGTCGAAATCTCAACGGGACTCGAGTCCTATCCGACGTTCATGCTATCCTTGCGGGCCGACGCCTATCCCGAGTTTGTTCTATCTCCAGACTTGCCTGAGCGATTGGTCTTGCTCCCAGACGAGGTCCGTCGGTTCGACGTTCGCGTTTATGCGTACGGACCGAATCCTTTCGATGCAAGCGATATCGTTGTGAGTACAGAGGGACCCCGTGTTTCTTGCAAGATGAACCGTATCGTTGCCCCCGCTGAAAGTAAGAACGGAGTATGCAGAGTAGTACTGGAGTGCGGAGTGGAGTTCGCGAGTCGCGAACGGAGCGAAGCCATTGAGGCCGATGAGGAGCCTTGCAAGCTTGTAGTCAGGCGAGGCGACACTGTCCTTGAGAAAGTAGTTGTTGTATCGCAACAGCCTTTGATAAATGCGGTATGCGCTTTGTATGCGCAACGTATGCGCTAAAACGATTGACAGGGGCAATTGCATCCGTCTTAATCAGCACAGAGAAAGTTTGCGTCGCTCATTCGCAGCGATTTTAGAGGTGAGCCATGTCTTGTGTGTCCAACAAGGCGCCGGCGGCGAGGGGTTTCACCCTCGTCGAACTGCTGGTGGTGATCTTCATCATCGGCATCCTGGTGGCTCTATTTCTGCCCGCCGTGCAGACCGCGCGAGAGAGCTCCCGCGTGGCGCAGTGCAAAAGCAACCTGAAGCAGATCGGAGTGGCACTGCGCCTTTACGAGGACGCGTACCAGTCCTTCCCACCCGGCAACGTCACGAACGGCCGGTGCTGCGACACGCCTAGCGAAATGGTCTGGACCATTCTCGTGCTCCCGTACTTGGAACAGGAGAGTGTCAGCGACCAGGTCGATCTCTCCAAGCCCGTGGAGGATCCGGCCAACGCCTTTATCCAGCAGAAGGAAATCGACACTTACCGCTGCCCATCTGACCCGGTGGCCGGGCAGCTCCTCGTACCCGACTCCGGCCCGCATGGGGGCCGGCAGTTTATGACGAGTTCGTATCGCGGCATGGGCGGCCGCGGCTGGCGCTTCAACAACGGGGAGCCCGAGGAGCGCCGTCAATGGGATAGCTCCCAGATTTTGCACTCCAACGCGCCACGCAATCATCGCGGCCTCCTCCATTGGGTCGGCCGGATCGACGGGAAGCCCAACCGCTACTGGCCCGCTTCCGCCACCAGCTACCACCGCCTGGGTGTCAAGCAGAGTCAGATTCTTGACGGCGCGAGCAACACGCTCGCGGTTGGCGAGTACACAACGCTCACCAGTCCGTCCCGAACATCTTTCTGGTCGGAATGGCACTGCCGCTTGTGGCATAACGATTTACGACCGAGCGGCGCAGTCGGCTGCAGCTGGGACTGCGCGCACCCTCAGCACCTAGACCCGAGCGATGCATCTCGAATCTTGAGCGCCGGCGTGCGTGCGAACGATTGATCTTGGTCACGGAACCTTCCCTGGTCTATCATTCGCTCACACGAGACCTTCCTTGGTGTGGTGCAGCTTGCTGGACCAAGGAGGGTCTCGTGTCATTTTGCACATCCAGCCAGCCCTTGTCACGCCGCTTTGGCGTGGTTCTCACTTCTTTTCTGCAACAGCCGGGCCTGCCTTTTTCCGAGGTGTTGCCCGCCGAGCGGATCCAAGCCGCCTTGGATGACCAGGACGTCGCCTTCGCGAGCGAAGAGGACGAGATCTACAGTCCGCCGGTCACCTTGTGGGCGCTCTTGTCCCAGGTGTTGTTCAAAGACGAGCAGCGATCGTGCGCGGCGGCGGTTTCGCGCGTGGTCGTGTTGCTCGTGGCGTTGGGACAACGACCGCCGTCGGGCAATACCGGCGCGTATTGCCGAGCGCGGGCCAAGCTGCCGGTCTCGGTCATTCGCCGGCTGTCCCGCGAGCTGGCCGATGGCTGCGAACGAGAGGTTCCCCAACCGTGGTTGTGGATTGGCCATCACGTGAAACTGGTCGACGGCACCACGGTTAGCATGCCGGATACCAAGGACAACCAGGCGGAGTACCCGCAGTCGAGAGTGCAAGAGGACGGGCTCGGGTTTCCGCTGGTGCGGTTGGTGGTGCTGATGTCGCTGGCCACGGCCCTGATCAGCGATGTGGCGATGGCTCCCTATGCGGGAAAGGAAACCGGCGAGACGGCCCTGTTGCGCGAGTTGCTGGAGCGATTCGATCCCGAAGACATCCTGCTGGCCGACCGTTATTACTGCTCGTACTTCATGATCTGCCTGTTGTTGCAGCGGAACGTGCAGATCGTGACGCGTCTGCATCAGCAGCGGACGGCCGACTTCCGCCGCGGCCAGCGGTTGGGGGCCGGCGATCACATCGTCGAATGGCCGCGACCCGTCAAGCCGGCATGGATGGACCAGGCGACCTACGACAACATGCCGAAGTCGATTTCGGTGCGGGAAGTTGAGGTGCAGGTCGACCAGCCGGGCTTTCGCACGGAGTCGTTCGTCGTGGTCACGACCTTGGTGGATGCGAAAAAGTATCGCCAGGAAGACTTGGCGGAACTGTATCGCAAGCGTTGGCTGGCGGAGCTTGATATCCGCGCGATCAAGATCAGCTTGGGCATGGATGTGTTGCGCTCGAAGTCGCCGGAGATGTGTCGCCGGGAAATCTGGTCCTGCGTGCTGGCGTACAATCTCATCCGGCAGGCGATGCTGAACTCTGCCCAACAGGCGGATCGCTCGCCACGGCAACTAAGCTTTACCGCCGCCCTGCAGAAAATCGCCGCGAGTTGGATCGCTGTCCTCCTGATAGAGGAATCGATTCTCGCGAGCCTGCTGGAGGAACACCTGCACGACATGGCTCAACACAAGGTCGGCCACCGTCCCGATCGCATCGAGCCACGAGCCGTGAAGCGACGGCCGAAGCCTCACAAGCTACTCACGAAGCCGCGCGAGGAAGCCCGCCTGGAAATGTTAAGGGGCCAGGCCTCGTAGTCGCCGCCCGCGTGGGAAAAGGAGCACGATTCAGTTGCCTGTTGGAGATCCGATCGGATGCATTCCGCGAGACGAAGTCGTCTCGCCCGGTCGTTGCTGCGCGCCGCGGCTGACGCGGCCAAGATGGACTTCGATAGAAACCGCGTCGTTCGATCCCGGCGGGACGCTCGTCTGCCCCGGCTCGCCAACCATCCGTCGTCGTCGTAAACTCAATCGCAATAACCGGCAGTGCCATTC
>JBGTDH010000009.1:0-3696 GCA_041748435.1 Pirellulales bacterium | reverse complement strand
TAGCGGCGAAGCGGTTTGGCACCTCGATGTCGGCTCATCGCATCCTGGGGGTGAAGAAGCTCCCAAGGGTTTGGCTGTTCGCCAATGAAAGCGGTACGTGAGCTGGGTTCAGACCGTCGTGAGACAGGTCGGTCCCTATCTACTGTGGGCGCACGAAACTTGAGGAGGTTCTTCTTTAGTACGAGAGGATTTAGAAGGACATACCTCTGGTGTTCCAGTTGTCGCGCTAGCGGCACGGCTGGGTAGCTATGTATGGAAAGGATAAACGCTGAAAGCATATAAGCGTGAAGCCCGCTCCAAGATCAGGTTTCGTTTCCCTATATGGGAGAAAGTCCCCTGGAAGACGACCAGGTTAATAGGCCGGATGTGTACGCGCAGTAATGCGTTTAGCTAACCGGTACTAAGGGACGAACGCTTGGCCACGTTGATCCAACGCTCTTGAGATGTCTCTTACGAGGCTCGCAGGATCGTCAATTCCAACAAAGCCAAGAGCCCAGGGAAAACTGTTCGCGTCGACTGCTCGCTTCAACGAATTCGTTGACGTGAACAGCTCTCTGCGGATGCCACTTAAGGCTGCCTAACAAGGTAGTCAGTCTGCCTAACAAGCAGTAAGCACAAACCAAACGCCGCCGTCCGGGCTAACTCCCCGGCGGCGGTCTTTTCCGGCGACCATATCTGAAAGGTCACACCCGTTCCCATCCCGAACACGGTAGTTAAGCTTTCGGAGCCGATGGTAGTACCCAAAGTGCGAGAGTAGGTGTTGCCGGATTTATTACAACCAGCCCGCGAGGCCCACTTGGCCCCGCGGGCTTTTTTTGTTTTTTGTTGACGTAGGCATGGATATCAAAGTCATCCGTGCATATCGGAGGAGCTAACATGACCGAGATCGATCAGCGGCGAACGAGATATTGGGATCAATTTCGCAGCTTGCTCGATTCACGCGATAGCAAGCTCACGAGGTGGGAGCCACAAGAACGCGTCGCCAAGTTTCCCATCGGGCCCAACACGAGGAGTTGGGTGGAAATCAGCCTGCCGTATCGCGAAAAGCGCATCGACATTGCGCTCGTCTTGGTTGGAGAAGATGGTAAAGAACGCTTCGCGAGGTTGCGTCGAGAGGCGGAACAAATCGGAAAGGAGCTCCGGGGCCTTGAGTGGCGCGAGCAACCCGAAGACGAACGAAGCCGAATTAGTGCTGACGCGCGCATCGAGCGGCTTGACGCGGATGATTTCGTTTTCTCGCTAGCCGACGAGATTACCGAGCCGGAAACACTCGTGGAGGGTGCTGCGTGCCGGATTTCGGTCAATGCATACGAACGCAATCCGGAAGCTCGTCGCCGATGCATTGAACACCACGGGCCGAGTTGCTGCATCTGCGACCTTAGCTTCGGCTCCGTTTATGGCGAAGTGGCGGATGGATACATTCACGTTCACCACCTCCGCGCACTGTCCGAAATTGGCGAAGAGTATACTGTCGATCCGATCGCGGACCTACGACCAGTGTGCCCTAACTGCCATGCAGTGCTGCATCGTCGCACGCCAGCATATAGCATCGAGGAGGTTCGTCGGTTCTTGCGATAACCTGATGCACGGACTGGTCCCTCGCTCATTACGTAAACCCGGCCTTCCTGCCGATCTTGATTCTCTTTCGACAAGCAGCGCGGGGGGCCGCTAGGCTTCGCTCGCTTTTTTATACGTTCAGCCGACTGCAAACTCGGTGAATTGGCGCACGCGCTGGGGATGGAAGGCGAGCACGATCTCGTTCCGCGGAATCCCAGCTGCCACGCACTCTTCGGCAATCGGGCGGTCGGTGCCGTCGTATTGGATCCAGACTTTGTCGTCGATGATGTCGACGTGCACGACGGCGCCGTGGACGCGGCGGTCGCCATCCCAGCCAACATGCAACACTTCGTAGTGGTCTTTCGCGCGATCGATAATCGCCTCGGTCTCGATCTGTCCGTTGGACGGCTTGAGACGGGCGTACTCCTCAATCAGCCGGCTGACAATCTCTCGATAGCGTTCTACTCGGTCCATCGCACGATTCTCCGCTGCAAGTCGTCAAACACGAGCAGCCGCAGCTTGATGCGGTCCACCATCAGGCGGCCAAATGGCTCCGACAGCAGGCCATTATAGACGTGATTAGGCACGGCCAGGTACAAGTCTCGGTCGGATTCAGACTCCGTCAGTAGCGCCCGGTACATATCGTATTGGCCAATCGCTTCTTGCAGATCGCGCACCGGGGAGGGCAGCAAGAAGCTATGCACCTCGACAGCGATTCGGCGGCCGGCCTTCTCGGCCGCGATGGCGGCGCGCTCGGCCCCCAGATCAACGAACACATCCTTGCCGCCGTACGAGAGCGTCAACGGATCGTCCGTAATGGTCCAGCCATCGGCGACGAGGGCATCAACGACGGCATCGTGATAAATGTTGCGAGCAGGCACAAGAGAGCTTCGCCGCCACGGAGGAAACTCCCGCTATTGTACAATGTGCTTGCGAGTTCGTCCGCATCTCCCCGACCGACGGATTTTTTCGTTGCGTTCTCTCGCGATAGCCCGTTGGGTGACGACGCACTCTCTTGCCCTTTATCTGCGCGAGGGCTAACTTCAAGGCAATTGCTGACACCTACCGGAGGATGCTGAACATGCCGAAGATGATCATTGCCGTGCCCCATTCGCTCGATCCTGAGGAAGTGACCAAGCGCCTTCGCGGCTTCATGGAGCGCGTTCGCTCCCGCTACGAAGACCAGGTCAGCGATCTACAGGAGGAATGGGGGGAGAACTCCGGCGCCTTCAGCTTTAAGACTTACGGCTTCAGCGTGAAGGGCACCATGTCTGTCCAGCCCACCCAGGTGCAGATCGAGGGGGACCTGCCGTTCGCCGCCATGATGTTCAAAGGCAAAGTAGAGCAAACGCTGCGAGAGAACCTGGAACGTCTTGTGAGCGAAGACGGGGCCAAATACTCCCGTTAACTGGCCTGTAAGCCCGTCGCGCATCCAGGCGCCGAACTTCATCGTCCGCGACCCGCGAAAGGAACTCGCCTTTGATCGCTCGCCCTTCGTTGCTGTGTGCAGCGCTGTTCGGCCTGACGTTGTTCGGCGCTACGGCCGCGGCACAGAACTCATCGGCCCCAGCCGCCGCACCTGCCAACGATACGCCGCAATCTTTCCTGGAGATTGTGCATGCGGGCGGCTTGGTGGGCTATGTAATCATGTTTCTTTCCGTGGTGGCCGTGGCGCTGGCGATCGAGCATGTGATGACGATTCGCCAAAGCGTGATGATGCCCGGAGGGTTAGCCGGGAAAGTCCGCGAGTTCATGCGGCAGGGTCAGTTCACGCAAGCGGAGCAAGCTTGCAAGCTCCAGCCCAGCGTCCTATCGTTCGTGTTGCAGGCCGGCATTTCTGAAATCGACGGAGGTTGGTCGAACGTGGAGAAGGCCATGGAAGACGCCTTGGCCGATCAATCGGCGCGGCTGCTGCGCAAGATCGACTATCTCTCCGTCATCGGCAACATCGCTCCCATGCTCGGGTTGTTGGGCACGGTGATCGGCATGGTGATGGCCTTCCGCGAAGTCGCCCTGACGCAAGGCGCCGCGCGGGCGGCCGATCTGGCCGAGGGCATCTATTTGGCGCTCGTGACCACCGTCCAAGGGCTGGTCGTGGCCATTCCCGCGCTCTCGGCCTTTGCCTACTTTCGCAACCGC
>JBGTDH010000008.1:0-3420 GCA_041748435.1 Pirellulales bacterium | reverse complement strand
GGAGCCCCCGTGCTGACGGCGGGCGCGGTAGGCGATGCCGTGGTGGTCTACCATCCGTATTGCATGGGACTGCCAGAAGGGCCCTTCCGCCAGTTCTTTGCGACCGTCGGCGCCACCGAGTTCGGATACTGGCAGTCCGAGCGGCCGCCGGTTGTGGTGACCGCCCGCGGGCACAATGCGACAGCGCTCCAGGTCATCGAAGAATACCTGGCGCTTGTGGCCGCTGCCGAGTACGCAAGCGATGTGGAACAGCAGCCGCCCTGGGGCGGCGAGTGCCGTGACCCGCGGGTTCGGGACGACGAGGATCGCGGTGCCCGCCTGGCGAGCGGGCCGTCGACAGCGAACCAGCAGGCAGCTCAGTTGCGGCTGCTGCTGACCTTTGAGAATCTCTTCGCCGGTTCGCTGGGCGTGGAGAACTGGCTTGCCGGTCAAGGTTATCAGGACATCCAAATTGCCGTGGGGGGCGTGTTGACGAAGCTCAAGCGGGCCAAAGTCACGGTCGAGGCCCGCACGGGATTGTTTCCGTCGGCGAGCTCACTTTCCGATCGACTTCGCGACGCCTCGGAAGAACAGATCGTCGAGCTGATGTTCACGTATTACCGACAGGCGCCGGCGACATTGATGGCGGCTTTCCAGCAGATTCCCGTGCAGCGACGTGTCAAACTGAGCCGTCGCCAAGGGACGCTCCGGCGTCGAGAGACGGATGTGACGGTTCAAGCCTTGCGGATTATCGAGGAAGCAGGGCCGCCGGCGGCCGATTGGATGCAAACGCTGTGGCCCGAGCTTGTGGACGCCGGCCATGAACCGATGGGCCTTGCCGTACGCGCGTTGGCAGCCTCCTTGCCGCCGGATACCGCCTTCGAGCTGGCGGACCGATGGCGACAGTCAGCGGCGACCGCTGCGGAGCAGGAGAAGCGCTTGATGTCGTTTGTGTGGCTGGCCAATCCACGCACGTTGGAAATCATCGAGCGCTGGTGGCAAGCGGCCGAGAGCAACGCTCCCGTTCGTTCCGAATGGGGGGGATTGGCGGCCGACTCCCGAGCGACCTGGCCCACCTTACGTAAGTGGCTCGAGCAGGGCCGCCCGATGTCGCTGATCGCGCTGGACGCGCTGCATCGCCATCATCATCGCGGACCGCCGGATGGTTTCCTGGCACCTTCCGATGCAGAGTTTAGGTCCGTGCTGTCCGAGTATGCGAAAAAAGATCCAGAGCCTCGCATCAGGGATGCATTCAACCGCTTGCTGGCGAATCCTGGGAGGCTAACTCGCACTTGATGTCTCCGCCGACGCGCAGTTCGATCCCTACGGAATAAGCGAAGCGTTACGCTGCGCGACGGGGCATCAACGGTTCCAGGCGTTTGACGGAGTTCGTCGCGGAAGGGCCGCGGGGGGCGATGGTCAACGCGAGGGCCATGAGCAGCAGCACGGCCATCGTGTCGATCTTGTAGGAGAGCAGGACGATCGAGAACTCCCGCCCGCCGACGGCGTGCCGCGCCAGCAGCACAATCGCGGCGATCATGCCGATCAGCGCCCAGCGCACGCGGGATTGCGGTTGAGCCAGCAGCGCCGCTCGCACCGTGAGAAACATGGCAGGCAGGATGACCACGAGATGTTGCTTCCAGCATAAGGGGGCGAGCAACGCGCAGAGCATGCAGACGGCGGCCCACTCGGGTGCATGATCGGCTCGCGTGTCGCCATCGCCCCAACGTCGCCGGAAGCGCCAAGCCAGGAGCGCCGCGAAGACCAGCGTGAGTGCCTTGACGGTTCGATAGGCGGTCTCTTGATCCAGGGCGAGGAACTGCACAAAGGCGCGATGCTTCAGGTGCAGCGGATGGCCTTCCGGGTAATGTTCCACATATCTTGCCAAGAGCGCTTGCAGGCTCAGGTTCTGCGGCTTAGGCAGCTCGAACTCCAGCAGCGAGGGATACGCTTCCCGAACCGCGGAGACTTCGCGCACCCGATGAAACCAGAGTGCCTGGCCTTCGAGCATGCCCTGCCAACCGAGAAACAAAGCCGGAGACACGGCCCACAATCCGACGAAACCCGTCATGGCGGCGGCGGCCCGCCATTGGCGCTTCCACAGCAGAAACGGCAGGCACAGCAGCGGCGTCACTTTGTAAGAGGCGGCGGTGGCCAACCAGAAGCCGGCTTGCGTATGCCGGCCTTTCCCCAGCGCGAACGCCCCGGCCGTGAGGAAGAACAACAAGAATGCTTGCAGCCCGCATTCGTCCAGATCGCGGAGCACCAGCGGCACCAGCATCAGCACGGAGAGCACCGCGGCCGCGAACGACAGCGAGGCAGCCCCCGGCCACCGCGCCTCGGCCATCTGCCGCCACATGCGATAGCAGGCAACCCAGGCGGCCAGCGCCAACAGGTAGCACAACGCGCGAGATACGTATAGCGGCAACATTGCGGGCCCGGCGTTCAGCATCACCCGCGCCAGCGGATACCAATCGCCGCAGCCCCATTTGGCGAACAGCGGAAACTGCTCGTTGATGGCCAGATAGGCGGGCGGCCAGCCCCAGCGCTGCGAATAGGGATCGCCCTCCAGAAATGCTTGTCCCAGATCGCGATGAAACAGGAAGTCGTTCCGGCGAACGCAGATGGCGAGGTAGCCCTCGACGATCGCCAGAATTGCCAGCACGATGATTCCCGTCCGCCGCACATGGGGCGAGGCGTGCCAGGCGGACTTCGCCGCAAGATTGCTAGCAGACACAGCGGGCCTCGCTTGCAGGATGGGCAAAACGAGGCGTTGATACGCTCCGGCAGGCTGCACGTCAATTGCAGTGAAGGCAAGTGCGAACGCGTCCCAACCACAGATGCCCGGGCGCATGCGACCGCGGAGGGTTCCTCGGGCGCATCAGAAGGGCGCCGCGGGCAACGTAGTATTAGCAGCGCGGAGCAGATCGGCAACAGCCATAGGCCGCTGTGGCGGAGATTCTAAGATTTTCCCAATTCGAGGGAGCGTTTGGTGGCTGCTTCCACGGCGGCGATGAGGGCAGCCCGCAGGCCATGTTCTTCCAACGCTTGCAAACCGGCGATGGTGGTGCCGCCGGGACTGGCGACCTGATCCTTCAACACACCCGGATGCTGGTTGGTGGTGAGCACCATCTGAGCCGCGCCCAGCACGGTTTGCGCCGCCAATTGCGTGGCCACCTCGCGCGGCAGGCCCATGTGGACGCCGCCATCGCTGAGGGCTTCGATCATTAAATATACAAAGGCGGGTCCCGAGCCAGAGAGTCCAGTGACCGCATCGAGCAGCTTCTCCGGCAAGGGGAAGGAGATTCCAACCGCCGACAGCAACTTCCCGATCAGTGCCACATCCTCGGCAGTGCAGGTGGCACCACACGCGTAGCCAGCAGCGCCGCGGCCAATCAGGCAGGGCGTGTTGGGCATGACGCGGGCGACGCGCTCGGTCCC
>JBGTDH010000007.1:0-2255 GCA_041748435.1 Pirellulales bacterium | reverse complement strand
CGCTGGAGACTTATCTTCGGCAACAATTAGGAGATGCAATTTCCCAGCCATGGCGTAACATCGATCCACGGACGCCGCTGGGCTCCCTGGGCATCGATTCGCTCAAGGGCGCCGAGTTGACTGCCCTCTTGCAATCGGAATTGAACCTGAAATTATCGCCCACGCTGGTCTGGAATCATCCCACCATTGCGGCTTTGGCCTTGCACCTGGCAGAGACCCTGGGCGCGGACGAAGAGCAGAGTTCCGCCGCAGCCACCACCCCCCGAACCATCGGCCACCCGGTGGCCGATCTAGTCTCGACGTGAAACAGCACTTTTCGTTAATCGACCCATGGCGGGTCGGCAGGAGATAAGGATGAGCGAGGTTACAGAGCTACTTGCGCGCCTGTCCCCGGAGAAGCAACGACTGCTCGCGGAGTTGCTATCGCCGGCGCCCGAACCGGAGTCGATTGCGGTCGTCGGCATGGCGTGCCGTTTTCCCGGCGGCGCGAACTCCCCCGCAGCCTATTGGCGCTTGCTCACCACCGGCGGCGATGGCATTTGCGAGGTGCCTGCCGATCGCTGGAACATCGACGACTACTTTGATGCCGATCCCGCCGTGGCCGGAAAAATGTCGACGCGCACGGGCGGGTTCCTGGATCAAGTCGATCAGTTCGATGCGCCCTTCTTTGGCATCACGCCGCGCGAGGCCAGCCGCATGGACCCGCAGCAGCGCCTGTTGCTGGAAGTAAGTTGGGAGGCGCTGGAGAACGCCGGACAGCCGGATCGCACCATGGCGGGCAGCGAGACCGGCGTCTTCGTCGGGCTCACCACAACCGATTACTGGTGGTTGCAAGTGCCCAACCTCGCGCAGTTCGATGGGCATGCCGTGATGGGAGGCGCCCACTGCGCGGCCGCGGGCCGCTTGTCGCACTTGCTCGATCTACACGGTCCGAACATGGCCGTTGACACGGCTTGTTCCTCGTCACTGGTGGCCATTCACCTGGCGTGCCAGAGCCTGCGCACCCGCGAGTGTGGCATGGCCTTAGCCGGAGGCGTGAACGTGATGGCGTCTCCGCTGGCCACAACCTCGCTCTCCAAGTGGGGCGTGCTGGCGCCGGACGGCCGTTGCAAGACGTTCGATGCTGCGGCCAATGGCTTTGCCCGCGCGGAAGGCTGCGGCATGGTGGTCCTCAAGCGATTGTCCGATGCCGTGGCGGCCGGCGATCCAGTGTTGGCCATCCTCCGCGGCTCGGCCATTAATCAGGACGGCCGCACCACGCGTTTCTCTGCGCCCAATGGGCGGGCACAGGAAGACGTCATCCATAAGGCGCTGCGTAGCGCCGGCGTGGCTGCCGATCGCATTTCGTTTGTCGAAGCGCACGGCACCGGCACCGCGTTGGGAGATCCCATCGAGGTGGAGGCGTTGTCCAAGGTCTATGGCGCTCCGCGGACGGACGGCCGGCGTTGCGCACTCGGATCGGTCAAAGCCAATCTCGGTCATACGGAAGCCGCGGCCGGTGTGGCGGGGTTGATCAAGACCGTGCTCTGTCTACAGCACGGCGTTCTCCCCAAGCAGCTTCACTTCCAGTCGATCAACCCGCAGATCAACCTCGCAGGGACGCCGTTCTTCATTCCGCAAGAGACGGCCGCTTGGAGCGAGCCCGCCGGAGTGCGCCTGGCGGGCGTCAGCTCCTTCGGCCTCAGCGGCACCAATGCGCATGTGATTGTCGAGCAAGCGCCCTCGCCGCTGCGTGGCTCGAATCACGGCGAGCGAAGCGACGGCGCCCGGATGCTGCTGCTCTCCGCCCGTAGCGAAGAAGCGCTTAAGGCCCAGGCGCAATCGCATCACGCGCTGCTGTGCGATCTCGACGAAAACGCGTCGCTGGACGATGTGTGTTACACAGCCAGCGTGCGGCGCTCTCATCATCCTTATCGTCTGGCGATCGTGGGCCGCAATCGTGAGGAGCTGGCGGAGCGGTTGCAGGCCGCTTCGCACGACCTCGGTTCCGTCACGCCTTGTTTCCCCGGGAGCCCTCAAAAGCTGGCCTTCGTTTTCTCCGGGCAAGGCTGCCAGTGGATCGGTATGGGTCGGCAGTTGCTGCAGCACGAGCCGGTATTCCGCGCCACGCTCGAGCGTTGCGATGCCTGGCTCCGCGAGCGAGCCAACTGGTCGCTGCTGGAGGAACTGGCGGCCGACGCGCCTCGTTCTCGCCTGGATCAAACGGAGATTGCCCAGCCGGCGATCTTTGCCATACAAGCCGGACTCGTGGAAAT
>JBGTDH010000006.1:0-3984 GCA_041748435.1 Pirellulales bacterium | reverse complement strand
GGAACGTTCCCTTGGTCGTTGCCACGACGGGGTTTTCCATGGAGCAAATCGAGCAGATTCGCACGGCAGCCCAAAAGATCCCGCTGCTTTGGTCCCCCAGCATGAGCCTGGCGGTGAACCTGACGATGAAGCTGGCCGCCGTGGCCGGCGCCGCGCTCAAAGATCATCCCACGGGCGCCGATGTCGAAATCATCGAGCGTCATCATCGCTTCAAGGAAGACGCCCCCAGCGGCACGGCCCTGAAGTTCGGGGAGGTTATCGCCGGAGTGATGGGGCAGAACGAGGTCAGTCACGGGCGCCACGGCCGGCCCGGTCAGCGGCCGCGCGGAGAGATCGGCTATCACGCCGTCCGCACAGGCGATAACCCCGGCGAGCACACGATCATTTTCGGCCTGCTGGGCGAGACGATCGAACTCACCGTGCGGGCCACTAATCGCGATTGCTACGCGCACGGCGCGCTCGCCGCCGCCAAATTCCTGGCCGGCAAGCCTCCCGGCCTCTACGGCATCAGCGATGTTCTGGGGCTGGGATAACTCGCGAGTCTGCTTGCTCAGCCGATCTCCCAGCCTTTGCGGTAGGCCTTGGTGAGCATTCCGGCGGCGTTGCTGTGACCGGTGAGTTTCATTTGCGCGGCGTCCCAGTGCAGCGTCTCGCCGGGGAGCCGCAGGGCGATCGTTCCCAGCAGCACGGCTTCCGACAGCGGGCCGGAATAGCTGAAGTGGCTGGTCGTCTTGTCCTGACCGCGGCAGGCATTAGCCCAGGAGACGTAATGATCCCGCTTGGGAACCTCGGGCATCTTCAGATCGGCGAACTTCTCCTCGGGGTAGAGCTTGGGCATGCCGACGTGCGGGAGCACAAGCGAGCCTTTCTCGCCGAGGAGTACGGAGCCCGCGCCGGGGAGCTTGGCGTTCTCCGGCAAATTGAGCAGTTCGCGCGGCGGCGTGAAATTCTCTGCATCGTACCAGGTGACTGGAATGCTCGTGCTGGCCGTGTGCCGCGTGCCGGGGAAGGTGTAACGCACGGTGGCTTTGCGCGTCCACGTCTCACGGTTCATCTCGGGTGATTCGGCCCGCAGGGAGGTCGGGGCCGTAAGCTCCAGGGCCATGAACACGGGATCGAGAATATGACAGCCGAAATCGCCGAGTTGGCCGTTGCTGTAGTCCTGCCAATCACGCCAGGCAAACGGATGATAGATCTCCGCTTTGTACGGGCGCACGGGCGCGACGCCCAGCCACAAGTCCCAATCGAGCGTGGAGGGAATCGGATCCATGCCGGCCGGGCGATCCGTCACCAGCCGCCACTTGGGCGTGCCGCCCTGCCAGGAAACCACCTCGCGCACCTTGCCGATGGCGCCGCTATGAACCAGTTTGACGGCCGTGAGATAGGCCTCGTGCGATTGAATCTGGTTACCCATCTGCGTCACCACGCCGGCCTTCTTGGCCGCCTCGGTCAACAGCCGGGCTTCCTTTACCGTGTGCGTCAGCGGCTTCTGGCAGTACACGTGCTTGCCTAGTTGCAGGGCCGCGAGCGACACCGGGGCATGCATGTGATCTGGCGTGGCGCAATGCACGGCATCAATGTCTTTCTGCTCCAGCACTTTCCGCCAATCGGTGTAACGCTTGGCCTGCGGGAATTTCTCCGCCGCGCGGCCCATGTGCTGCGCCCCTTGATCGACATCGCACAGCGCCACCACGTTTACGTGGGGACTCGCCGTGATGGCTACCAGGTCCGACCATCCCTTGCCACCCACGCCCACGCTGGCCAAGTTCAACTTGTCGTTGGCCGCGGCCCGCAGGACCTGGCCCGACGCCATCCAGGGAGAGGCCGCGCCCGCGGCCGCCACAGCTTGCATGAACTTCCGGCGAGAGAACAGCGATCGCATGGTTTTTTGCTCCGTTGAATGGAAAAACTACCTCGTGGGACTGATCTGCTCGCGCACCCAGGCGCGGAATCTACGAATGAGGTCATTCTCTTCGACGTGATTTACGTCTTGGAGAAACTCGGCCATCTGCTCGAGGGGCACACGAGGAAAGCAGCGGCTCGTCGAAGCCGAGGCATACTCTCCCTCTGGTCCCAAGAGGAATACGGTCAAGCATCTGGCCATCATAGCGCCAGATTTCAGGGACTCGCAAGGCCGTGAAGATGGCCATTCGGCGGCGCGAGCTGCTGGTGATGTCGATCTCAATCGCCAGATCCGGCGGCGGATCGATCTGAAAATCGAGCTGCTCCTTGCCTCGCACGCGTGGCTCGTTCGTGATGTAAAAAGTCTCGTCCCCTTCCAGCCCGCGCACCAAATCTTCCCGATCGACGGTCATATCACCGCAACTTGCCACCGGTAGCTGGAACTCCTCGGTGAGCACCACGACAAACCGCCCGAGCAGCCGGCTCAACGTGCTATGGATTCGAGCGATCGTCATGAGCTCGAGCGTCTCCCCATCATAAGGCAGTCGCAGATGCCGACCGTCCAGCGCCAGCGAAACGGCGTAGTAGGTTTTCCAATCCACATCGTGCAACACCAGGCGCTGCCGGGGCGAAAGGTCAAGTTCACGCAATTCCGCGACGCTCATAATTCTCCTCCCAGCACTATTGCGTGCGCATCTCCAACGGCGCGGCGCTTTGCACAGAAAGCGCGACGCCGCCGGGGCCGTTGGCGTTCTCGACCTTGATGATGACTGTATTGCGGCCGGGCTTGAGTTGCACGGTGGCTTTGTCTTGCGCGGGCCCGAGAGACCGGCTTCCCTTGAAGCTGCTGACTTGCTTGCCGTTGACCCACACGCGGGAGCCGTCGTCGCTGCCGATCAAGAGCGTGGCCGATTGCTCCGACGCACTATCGGCAAACACGGCGTAATAGAATACGACGCGCTCCGTCGGCAAACCTCGCTGCTGACTGTATTTCACCTGATCGAACGGCGCGTAACCATCCTTGATCTCGCACTGCACTTCCTCCCAACTGCACGTGCGGCCCTGCAAACCCTTATACGTGGCGGTCAGATCGAGCGTCTCCAGGCGGCGCTCCAGCGGATGCTCTCCGTCCAGCCCGTTGGCGAACGGTCCGATAATGCGGAGGCGGCTCACGTGTTGCGTGCTGGAGTTGAGCGAAGCCAGATACGCCAAGAGATCGGCGGCGTCCTGAGCCGTCACGTCGCGCAGGACCAGCTCCGGCATCAGCGATTTCTGCTGCTGCTGAAGCGTCGTTACTTCGCCGGCCGGCACGCGGATGATCTGGTTCTTGATGTCCCGCAGGACGATCTGTTGATCGCTCTTCTCCACCAGAAAGCCAGCGAAGACCTGGCCGGCCTCGGTCTCCAGCAGGTACGGCACGTATTCATGGGCGATGGCTTTCGACGGATCGAGAATCGTCTCCAGCAGCGTGGCCCGCTCGTACTTGCGGCCGATCTGGCTAAGGTCCGGACCCAGGGGCGTGCCTTGCCCATTGACGGCGTGACAGTTCTTGCACTGGGCCGCGGAGCTTTGGAAGAAGATTTTCTCGCCGCGTTTGAGATCGCCCTTCAGTGCCAGAATGTCGGCGGCCTTGATGGCTGCACCCAAGCGCTGCGGCCGCTGATCGGCGGGAATGTATTTTTCGTACAGCACGCGGATGTTGGCGTCCGGGTGCGCGGTGGCCTTGGCCAGCGTCTGCGTGGAGAGCACCGGAGAGAGTTGCTTTTCGTCGAGCATCCGCAACAATACCAGCGCGCCGCCGGTGCTTTGGATCAAGCGATCGACGGCCGTGGCTTGAAGTGTGGCATCGACCTTGTCGCCCGTGAGGATCTCGCGCAGTGCGCGGCCATCTTGCAGATCGATCAAACCGTTGAGCGCGGCTTGCCGCACGGCGGGCTGAGCGTCGTCGAGCAGCTCAGGAGCGACGACCCCTCGTTCCGGGCTTTGGCGGTTCGCATCTTGCGGCGGCAGGGAGATCAACATGCCGCGGCAATCCTGGCACTTTCCGACGATTCCAACGCCGAGGTGCGTCGCGAAGTGTTG
>JBGTDH010000005.1:0-5174 GCA_041748435.1 Pirellulales bacterium | reverse complement strand
CTGGCGCAGCACCGACGTGAAGGAAGGCGCCCACTACAGCTCGCCCGTGGTCGCGGAGGTCGGGGGCGTGCGGCAGATTGTGCAGTTCGCCAGCAAGAGCGTGTTTGGCCTGCGGCTCTCCGACGGTCAGCATCTGTGGAGCTACTCGGCGGCCAACAACGGCACGGCCAACATCGCCACGCCCATCGTGGCGGAGAACCACGTGTTTGCCTCCAGCGGCTACGGCACCGGCGGCGGACTCGCTCAGATCATCTCCAGCGGAGACGGCCAACGGGCCGAGGAGGTTTACTTCGAAAAGAAAATGGCCAATCATCACGGCGGCATTGTGCGCGTGGGCGACTACATGTACGGCTTCGGCAACAGCGGACTGATGTGCATGCACTACCTCACCGGCGAGATTGCCTGGGCCGCGCGCAGCGTGAGCAAGGGCTCGCTCGTGGTTGCCGATGGCATGCTGTACTGTCTGGGAGAAGGCCATCAAGTGGCACTCGTCGAAGCCACGCCGCAAGAATACCGGGAGCGCGGCCGCTTCAAGATCGAAAGCTTCGGACGCCCCAGTTGGGCCCATCCCGTTGTCGCCGATGGCCGCCTGTACCTCCGCAATCAAAACCGTCTGACCGCCTACGATGTGAAGGCGAAATAGTTGGCCTGAGTTTGCATTTAGCGTAGAATTGTTGCATGACCATTGAGCAACTTCGAGCCGTGCATCAGGCTGCGCCGTTTCAGCCGTTCACGCTGCATGTAGCGGATGGCGAAAAGCTTCGCGTTCCCCATCGCGAGTTGCTCTCCCACTCGGAGTCGGGCCGCACGGTGATTGTACATCAACCGAACGAGACCTTTAGCGTCGTCGATCTGCTGCTGGTGACTCGATTGGAGGTTGGCAACCACTCAACCCGTGCGCGCCGTGGTGCGCGTCAGGCCTGAATTTCGCCAATCTCCCGGACGTTGCCGCATGCGTACTCTGGCCTTGTTGTATGGATTGCTCGCCGCGGCTCTGTTTGCGGCGGCGACCCTGTATCTGCCGTTGTTTCTGGCCTACCACATCGTGCCCCAGGATTGGCGCGAGCCGATTTATACCGTGCCGATCGGCAATCGGTATTTGCCGGCGATCGATGCCGAATCGGGAGGCCGGGCCGACGATGCCGTACTCAACAATTTGGGACTGCTGTTGGCATTCGTCATTCCACACAGCCTGATGGCGCGGCAGGGCTTCAAGCGCGTCTGGACCAGAATCGTGCCGCAAACGATCGAGCGCAGCACGTATGTCATCGTCGCCGCGCTCCTGCTGGGCGCACTCCTGTGGTTCTGGAAGCCGATCCCCGAGTTCGTCTGGCCGGCGGAAGGCACCATCCTGGCGAACACCAACACGCAGTTTCGGATTGTGTTTCAGGTGGCTTACTGGACCGGCTGGGCGATCACGTTTCTGTCCTCGCTGATGGCCGCCCCCGGCGAATTGACCGGCCTGCGGCAAACATGGCTCTACTTCCGGGGGCGGGAGTACACGCCGCCGCCGTTGCGCACACCGGGCTTGTATCGCGTGGTGCGTCATCCCGGCATGCTGGGGATGATCATCGCCTTCTGGTCCACGCCCGTGATGACTTTGGGGCACATGCTGTTCGCAGGAGTGCTGACGTTGTATATCATTGTGGGTGCGTTCCTGGAGGAGCGTGACTTGGTCTCCCTCTATGGCGATGCCTATCGGGACTACCAACGGCGAACTTCCATGCTCTTGCCACTGCGTTGGAGACGCGGAGCATGACACCCGGCTATCGCGAGCTGCTGACGACGCTGCGGCAAGCGTTTCCACAGCCCGTCTCCGATCCGGTTCACGATGCGTACTTCGTATTCTCCATTCTCCGGGCGCTGGAGCAGGTCGATGCATTGAAGACGCAAGCGCCGATCCTGGGTTCTCCCGTCGAGCCGGACCTGGCAGCGGCGCGCGGCAGTCAGATGGCGCTGGCAGGCCGCACGTTGGAAAGCGTGATTCCCGAGTTGGTGGGCTATCTGAAGGGCATGCTCATCTGGGGGCATCCGCAATGTCAGGTCAACGTGGTGCCGCCGCCATCGATCGCCAGCATTATCGGCGTGCTGCTGCCGGCCACCTACAACCCCAATCTGGTAAGCGAAGAGAGCAGCCGCCGCGTGGCCGAGGCGGAGGTGCGGGCTTCCGCCATGGCCGCAGACCTGGTGGGCTACGATCCCGCCCGCGCCGGCGGCTTGTTCACATTTGGCGGCACCGGGGCGTTGCTGTATGGCGTGAAGATGGGGCTGGAGAAGGCGCTGCCCGGCTCGTTGGAGCGCGGCGTGCGCGACGATGCCGTGGTGCTGGTTTCGACACAGGCGCACTACGCCTCCCTCAACGTCGCTGGCTGGCTGGGCCTGGGCCAGAATCAGGTGATCAAGATCCCGTCGCATTTAGATAACTCCATAAAAATCGAGGCGTTGGAGCAGCAAGCGCGCGGCGTTGTGGAAAGCGGCCGCAAGATCGCCGCGATTGTGGGCACTGTGGGCACCACCGATGCCTTTGGCATCGATGACCTGTCCGCCCTCCGCGCCGTGCGGGATCGCCTGGTGGAACAATACCAGCTCGACTACGTGCCCCATCTGCATGCCGACGCCGTGATCGGCTGGGCCTGGAGCGTCTTCAACGATTACGACTTCCTGGCCAACGAGCAAGGTTTCCGCGGGAGAACACTGCGAGCGCTGGCAGCCGCACAAAATCGCATCCGTTATCTGAAGCTGGCCGACACGATCGGCATCGACTTTCACAAGACGGGCTTCACTCCCTACGTCTCTTCACTGATTCTGGCGGCCGATCGGCAAGAGTTCGAACGCATTGCGCGCAGCCGCCAATCGATGCCGTACCTGTACCAGTCCGGCGAGTATCACCCGGGCATGTACTCCCTGGAAACCACGCGCAGCGGCCTGGGGCCCATGTCCGCGCTGGCCAACTTGCTGCTGTTCGGCAAACAGGGATTGCGGGCACTGCTGGGGCACGCCGTGGAGATGGCCGAGGTGCTGCGCGAGCACATCGAGAGCCATCCCAATCTCACGGTGCTCAACGGAGAAAATGTCGGCCCGGTGACGCTGTTTCGCGTTTACCCGCGCGGCGTTGATACGTTCACCATTAAGGACCGCGAACGGAACGACCCCGGCTGCCGCGAGCAGCTTCTGGCGCACAACGAGTACAACCGGCGCATCTTCCAGCACGTGCATGCAGAAGCATTGGCCGGCCGCGGCGTCGCGCTCTCCCTTACCGATTGCTACCGCCGCACCGAGTACGGCGAGCCGATCGTCGCGCTCAAGAGTTATGTGCTCTCTCCCTTCGCCGAGGAAGAGTATATGCACACCATCGTCCAGCGCGTGCTGGCGGCAAGAGAAGCCGTCGAGGCGGGTTGATCTCCAACGACGCCAGCTGCGGCTCGGAGAGATCAGGCCTGCTGTGCCACGAACTTCGCCCCGCACTCATAACAAGACTTGTAACGCTTTTGACAGCGGACAATCTCGATGTCGTGGCTCAACCCGTTGACCAGCCAGATGCGGCCGCGCTCGCCGGGAAAGAGCTGCTCCATGTGCAAGAAGGCCACTCCGCCGCGGGAGACGTCCCGCGTGTAGATGGCGTAAAAACCATCGGTGTGGCGAAAGACGGCCTTGTCGCGAAAGTGCATGCGGGCATACGTGCGGCGGTCGTCGTATTCCGTGGGGACCAATCCGGAATGCTCGAAGAAATCGCCCCAGTTGTCGGGCATTTCCACGTGGCATCCCAGGCCGTGCCAGACACGTTCGATCAGTTCTTTTGCATTGCCGACTGCCAGCATTGAAGCATCTCCGGATCAAACTGTGTACTCGAGTGGCGCTGCATCAATTCCAGCGCCGCTTGCACCTTAAGCGGTGCGCGGTAGGGGCGCTGGCAGGTCAGCGCGTCGAAGACGTCGGCGACCGAGCACAATTGCGCCAGGGGGTAGATCTGGTCCTTGCCAACGCCGACCGGATAGCCCTTTCCATCCGGCCGCTCATGATGCTGGTAAGTAATCATCAACTGCGCGTGCGTCGCGCCGCCCACGCGGACCAGCTCCTCGTATCCCTTCGTGGGGTGCGACTCGATGGTGTCGCGCTCCGCCGGCGCCAGGGGCCCGCGCTTTCTCAGGATCTGCGCGGAAACGAATCGCTTGCCCACGTCGTGCAACAAGCCGGCCACGGAGATCTCCTCCAACTGCTGCGGCTCGGAGATGCCCAGCCTGCCGGCCAGCAGGACGCAGTAGCTGGCGACATTCACAACGTGGGTAAACGTGTACGCATCGTGTCCCAGGATCTTGAACACTTCGGTGGCGACCACGTCTCCACGCCCCAGCACCTGGGCAATCTGCCGGCCAATGCGCGCCGATTCCTCGAACACGCGCTCCGTGCTCAGCGCGGCAAAGCTCCGCTTGATCATTGGATCCACCACGGTGATCAGCAGCGCCAAACGATCTGCCGGCGGAATGTCGTCCCGTGTGAGCAACTCCTCGAGTTGCTCCTCCAGCAGCGTCTGGCAGCGGACAAAGTCCCGCACCTTCACGTACAGCGTCTGCTCGCCGTTTGTGATCAGTTGATCCAGGTCCCGCGGAGCGAACGGCAGGTTACGGCTGCGATACAGCACGCTCTTGCCGGTCGACGAGTCCCGGCGATACAGGTCGCACGGGAAATCGGTTAGTAAGCGGATGGCGGCGATCGAGACGGGAGTCAAATCCATCTCGATCGCCGCTGCATCCGCTCTGCTCACGGCCGCGGCGGGCATAACCATCCCCTCGAGATCGCAAAAAAGCCAACTCTGCCACCGCACACCTGCTTCCTGTCTAAGCGTGCCCCAAGCAACATTAGCTCGAAAGTGGGGCTTGGGAATAAATGCCGCTTACGGCTTTGCCCACAAAGCCCGCGATCGCACGAGCCGAGAATGCCGGTTGCACCAAATGCAAGGTTTAGGCAGCCCGCAGTAAACGATCTACCCGCAGAAGGACTAAAAGCACTGTCATGGGAACCAGCTTCTCGCAGCATAGCCCGACGCGCAACGGCGTGTTGATTTTCTTTGCCAAGGGGGCGGAGTGACGGGTTTCCCCCCAGGCCCCCGTCGTGGTGCCTGCGCACCGGGGGCGAGTGGCGGGTCGAGTTAGGGGTTCAAGGGAGTTGGGAATCAG
>JBGTDH010000004.1:0-1903 GCA_041748435.1 Pirellulales bacterium | reverse complement strand
GTAATACGCCTGTGCCGGCACGCGCACATCGCCCATCGAATCTCGTTCGACGCGGAACTCGCTCATACGCACACTTGCTCCCCAGAATGCTCCCGGCAAACCGCTCATGATACCCCGCGCCTCAACCACGACAAGCGGGGGAAGGTCACAATGCGGCGGGGGAGAATCTCAGGGAGCAGGGGGAGCAGGGGTGCCAAGGCGGACCAGGCCCCGGCCGTAGCGGATGAGAATAGAGTCCTCGACGGCTGCCACGCCATAGACAATGTCGGTCGCCGAGAGTTCGTTCTCCGCCAGCGGCTCGTAGTTCGGACCCGCTTTGATCACCACGGTGCTGCCGTCCTTGGTGAAGAAGTACACGCGGCCGAGCGCTCCCAGGGGCGAAGCCCAACAGGCGCCCGGTAGGCGTTCCGTCCAGCGCAGCTGGCCGGTCTGGAGATCGAGGCAGCTTGCCACTCCGGTCTTATTCACCAGGTAGACATGGCCGTGATAAACAAGGGGAGAGCAATAGGAGCTACGTTGCCAGCCCTCAAGAACGTGGGTTTCGAGTTTCAGCAGGACGTTGAGTGCCAGAGAGATCGTTAGAACTCCTTGGCCGATTCTCCCCCAGCACGCGTCCAGAGCGCTCGCCAAATCGAGATGCTGACGCTCTCGCGGACGAAGCGCACGCTGCCATCGGCCAGTCCGATTTGCACGCCCCCCGGATGGAAACTGCGCGCAGTGGACCACGTGCGGCCGTGCGCCGTGAAATCGGGGATGTCGCTATTGGGCGTGAGATAGCCCGTTAATGTGCTGCTGGTCTCCAGTCCGCGAATCCAATTGTTGCCGCGCGTTCCCGTCCAGGAGGCGATCGTCGGTGCCAGGGGCCCCAGATTCGGATTGATGACCGTGATTCCGCCTTGACGCACGCCGCCGGGACTTGTGCCGACGGGCGACCATTGACTGCCAATATTGGCCATCTGCCGCAGCGCGTCCAGCGGAGTGGGACCCGTGTTGTTGATGTCGTTGCCGCGAATGGTCTCGGCCATCAACACGAAAACTGAAGAGGGAGTCGTGGACAAGGCGATACAACAAACGAGGTTGTTTAGGGAGGAATGGGCCCAAGTCGGTAAAACTTGGAGGGCACGTTCCTCCTTTTTCATGCGCGCCACAGCAAGGGCGGGCTTCCAAACAATAATGCGCGGGGCGGGCTAAGGGCGGGCTTCCCAGTACGCTTTCCGGGACAGATAAACCGAGACAAACGCCGCGCATTCCGGTCAGATAAGCTGAGACGCCGCAGACGGCAGCAGAATGTCTTTTGAAAAGGAACTAGCAATGGTCACTGGCACAACACCCCGCTCGATCGGACAGACATCACCGCTGGGCGAGGCCCAAGAACACTCCGAGGGTTGGGTTGCACGATCAATTGAGCACCAGACGGCTAAACTGCCGTCGTGGACTTCGGCTTGGCAGGCTGCTTACGATAACGAGCACGCCGCAGCATGCGCATCGCATCCAGCGAGGCGTTCTGGCTTGTAGATGGCCCTTGTTAGAAAATCGAGAAACCCCAGAGCAATGAATCCAAACCACGCGCGTGTCCCATTCTCCGTTCTCCCAGCATTGGCGGCGGCTGTGGTTCTAGGCGGTGCTGCCAAAGCCGCCGAACAGAAACCCCAGCGGCCCAACGTCCTGCTCATCGTCTCCGATGATCAGGGATACGGAGACTGTAGCTCCTTCGGAAACACCGATCTGCAGACGCCGACGATGGACAGCATTGCCCATAACGGCATGCGCTTCACACAGTTCCGTGTGTGTCCGCTTTGCGCTCCAACGCGCGCCTCGTTGATGACCGGACTCTATTCCCTGGAAGCGGGAATGTGGCGCGGACCGGGCGCAGGCGACCGCGTGCAGCCGGCAGCCGGCTGGC
>JBGTDH010000003.1:0-4971 GCA_041748435.1 Pirellulales bacterium | reverse complement strand
GAAGCGCGGGCCTTCGAGCTATGCCGCACGCGCGAGGGGCGCAGCGTGCCGGCGCTGCGCGTGGGCAACGGCGGTGAAGACCGCTTTGGCATTTGGGTGCAAGCCCGGCAACATGCCTGGGAATCGGGCTCGAGTTGGGTCTGCCGCGGCTTTCTGGAATGGCTGGTGTCGGACGATTCGCGCGCCGCCGACGTGCGCAAGAAGGCCGAAGTGGTGTTCGTGCCGATTATGGATATCGACAATGCGGCGCGGGGGGCCGGCGGGAAGCAGGAGAAGCCGCAAGACCACAATCGCGATTGGAGCGACAAGCCGCACCATGCGTCGGTGGCCGCGGCGCAGGAGCAGATCCGGCAGATGAATGCCGAGGGCCGCTTCGACTTGTTTATCGATCTGCACAATCCCGCGCCGGGGGACAAAAACCCTTACTTCTATCTCGCACCGCCGGAACAGCTCACGCCACTGGGACAGCGCAATATCGAGGAGTTTCTCGCGGCCGCGAAAACCGAGATGGCAGGCCCGCTGAAGTACGAAGGTAAGACGCTGGTCTCGGGGGCCAATTATGATCCCGCCTGGCGGCAGATCAGCAAGAACTGGGTCACGCAGCACACCCGCGATCACGTGGTGGCCCTGACCTTGGAAACGGCCTGGAACACGCCCGCCAGCACCCAGGAAAACTACCGCCGCCTGGGCCGCGAGCTGGGGCTGGCCGTCGAGCGCTATCTCCGCACAGTGCGGCGACGAATGGAGTGATAAGTTTGTTGCGACTCGCCCGCGGGGCCGATAGGCTAGCGAGCGGGATCGGTACCGTGGATTCCCACGGTCGGAACAGCTCCTTCAGCAAGGATACAGCCATGTCACGTCAGCTCCTGTCGGGCGGAATCGCAATGCTGTTCTTGGGGGCCTGGTTGACATCCAACCAAGTCTGGTCGCAAGAGAAGGGATCTGCTAAGCCACCGTTTGCGACGCCGTTGACGGCGGCGGAAGCGAAACTCTATAAGGCGTTGGAGACGCCCACGCTCGTCGAGTTCGTCGAGACGCCGCTGGCGGACGTGATTCTGTACTTAAAGGACTACCATAAGGCCGAGATCACCTTCGATCAGCGCGCTTTGGACGATGCTGGAGTCGGAGCGGACACGCCGATCACCATGAACCTCCGCGGGGTGACGATGCGCAGCGCGCTCGAGATGATTCTGCGGAAGCATCGCCTCAGTCCGATTGTCCAGAATGAGGTCATCCTCATCACAACCGAGAAGGAAGCCGAGCGGAAGCGGGATACCTGCATTTACGATGTGGCGGAACTGCTCCGCGAATCGTCCGCTCACGAACTGGCCGAAGTTGTGCGGCAGACGCTGGTGCCCGCCAGTCAGCGCGATGAGAGTTCCGATGTTTCCGTCGTGCCTTTCCGCCATCTGCTAATTGTGCGGCACAACCAGGCCGGCCAACGGCAGGTAGCGCAGTTCCTACAGCAGTTGACGAGTGCATTGAAAGCGAAGTAGGCCCGGCAACACCGCTAAATGTCATCCAGCGGGTAAACCGGGCGGCGAAGGTGCTCAAACGGGAACAGCTTGAGGTTGCTGGAGCAGGGGCCGGGAGTGTCGACGGTGTAACTGGCCCGCGCGATCTTGTTGTACGCGCGGCGATGGGCCACGGCGGCCTTCACGCCAATCACACGCTGCTCCTCGGGCACAATGCCTTGGCTGCGGAGTTGGCCGAGATCGAACGGGGGCGTCTTGCGGCTGGTAAGCAAGATGCGAATGCCCGCGTGCCGCACCACCGCGCACGGTCCCATGTTGATATGCACGCCGCACATGCTGGCTAGATGGCTGTGGCGATCTTCGAGCTCGAAGCGGCCGTCGCTGGTCGATTCCAGGACGACTTCCAGCGTGAGAGGCTCGCCGCCCAGCCGACTGGCCTTGCCGCCGATGCTCAGCGTTGTTCGTTCGCCCGGGCTTAGCGATTGCAACGCGGCCACCGCTTGAGGATCGTTGATGACCACGGCCGCGCGCTCGATTTTGTTCTCGATCAAAGCCCGCAATACGCCGGTGCCGTCGCCGGGGGCGCCGCCGCCGATGTTGTCGGACGGCTCCACCAGCAGCACCGGGCCTGCGGCATGTTGCTTCAATTGTGCGATCGCCTTGGAGAGGGGCATGTCGGTCTTGTTGCCCACGTGCCGCTGTTCGAGAGCAAATTGCGAGAGCCGTTGCAGGGCCGCGCGGGCCATGCTCTCCTCGCCCAACGTCACGGCCGAGAAACTGACGCCCGTGTCGGGCGTATCGGCAAAGCTGTAGCCTGCCAGCACGTTCACCGCCAGGATATCGGAATGCTCCGATTCGATCTGGCGCGCCATCGCCTCGAGACGGTTCATCGGATCGTTGGCCGTGCCCACGCCCGTGGGCGGCCAAACGAGCGGCGGCTGCTCGAAGAGAGTCGTGGGCCGGAGATTCTCGCGCATGATTCGATCCAAGAGCCGTGCGGCGCGGATCGTCGATTCTTGGGCATCGGTATGCGGGTTCTCGCGATAGGCCACCAGGCAATCGCTGACTCGAGCCATCCGAGGCGAATAGTTGCAATGCAGGTCGAGCACGCCGCACACGGGAATGCGTGCCTCGTGAAGCAGAGCATGGATCCGCTGGAGCACTTCGCCCTCGACATCGGCGTGCGAGACACAGCACATCGCCCCGTGCAGGATCAGGAAGATGCCATCAATGCCCTGCGGCTGCGCATCCCGAAACGCGGCCACAAACGCCTCCCAGAACGTCTCCAGCACCGTGTCTTCCACCGTTGCGCTGGGAGTGGCGCGCAGATCGATGGCCGGCAGCACCTGCCAGCCACACTCGCGGGCGACGTTCATCACGCCCGCAAGCGGTGAGCCGTCGTCTTCTTCGAGCAGCAATTCCGGGCCGCGACGGACTGCGAAATCGGCCAGGGGAGTCGTCCCGTCCAGGAACGTGTGCGTTTCGTGAAACAATCCGGCCAGCAACACACGAGACGGCATGATCGAGGCTTTCAAGCAGGTGGCGAATCGCTCGCGGTCGATTCTCCCACCAGCCGCACGAAGCGGCAAGCTGTCAGGCTTCGCACGTGCAGCTTGTCGCCGCGTTTGCGAATGACTTGCAGATCCTGCACCTCGTCGCCGCCGACCGGCAAGACCAGCAGGCCTCCCTCGGCCAGTTGTTCGATCAGCGCGGGGGGCACGCGTGGCGCCGCCGCCGTGACGAGGATTCGCTCGTAAGGCGCTTGCTCCGGCCAACCCCGTGAGCCATCGCCCACAATGAAATCGATATTCCGATAGCCGAGCTCTCCCAGCACGCGTGACGCGCACCGAGAAAGTTCCCCGTGCCGTTCAATAGTGACAACGTGACTTGCCAGTTCCGCCAGCACCGCCGTTTGATAGCCGCTGCCCGTGCCGATCTCCAGCACGCGCGTGGTGTGCTCCAGCTCGAGAGCCTCGGTCATCAGTGCCACGATGTAGGGCTGGCTGATCGTCTGGCCGCATTCAATGGCCAACGCCCGATCGGCGTACGCCAGGTCTCGATCCGCAGACGCAAGAAAGCACTCTCGCGGAACGCGCCCCAGGGCCTCCAAGACGCGAAGATCGGCGATGCCGCGCTGCACCAGTTGTGCGTGAACCATGCGCCGCCGCAGGGGGTCCGTATCCGCGTGTGCCAGGCTCATCGAAATCCGCCAGCTCGAACGCATGCGCCCCGTTGCGTTAGAGCAACGTTTGCGCCGTTGTGCAAGCGTGCCTACTCGGCAGCCGCATATTCGGGGGCATCGACTTCGGCCTCGGCCGCTTGAGCTTCCAGGGCTTGCAGACGTTTGGCCACGGCGTTGAAGTCGCCCGCGAACTCGCTCCAGAAGTCGCCGTCGCGGAAGGCCAGCGGCGGAATGGTTTCCCCCTCGGCCAGTTGCTTCATCATCCGGCGGACCCGGAACATGGGGCCCGTGAAGCGATTGCTGAGCCGCAACACATCGACCAGCACGATCGGCAGCAGCAGCAGCGACCCGATGGCGGCGGGCGCGAAATCGACCTTCAGGGCGTGCAGGTGCGATTGAAACGGCTGCGGTTCGGTCACGGCGATCCGCCAGCAGAGCGTCATCAGCGTGAGCGTGAGCAGGCAATACAGCCAATAGGACGCCGTGCGCAACATCAAGGCGCCTTGGACGCGACGATCCACGAGCAATTGTTTCCGAAACGGACGCTGAGATTTGCCGGCCATCGATCTTGCTCCTGCCAAGTAAGGGCGCGCCGCAGACAAGAAAGCCTAGCTCATGTCTGGAAGTGGCATTCAGCCGCGTTGACGCCCATAGCGAATTGAACGATACTCGCGATTGGCGCTGTTCTCTGGCCCTAGGTTGGGCAAGTTCCCTATTTTCGATACAAAGCGATGGCGATCGCCACCGAAATTGACCTGCAAGCGTATTGCCGCGACCTGGCTCGCCGCTCGAAAGCGGCCGCCGCGGAGTTGCTGTGCGTGCGGGGCGAGCAGAAGAACGCTTGGCTGCAATCCAGCGCGCAACGCTTGCGCCAGCATCGACGCGAGCTGCTGGCTGCCAACGCTCTCGACCTGGAAGCCGCGCCGGCTTACGGGCTTTCCGCCGCGCAGATCGATCGCTTGCGCCTCACCGAAAAAGGCATCGAGGCCATTGCCCGAGCGCTGGAAGAAATCGCCATGCTGCCCGACCCGGTGGGCGAGGTCATGGAGTCGAGCGTGCGGCCCAACGGGCTGGAGGTTCAGAAGGTGCGCGTGCCGCTGGGCGTGGTGTTTTTTATCTACGAGTCCCGCCCCAATGTCACAGCCGATGCCGCGGCCATTTGCTTGAAGAGCGGCAACGCCGTGATCCTGCGAGGCGGCAAAGAGGCGTTGCATTCCAATCAGGCCATCGTCGAGATTCTCGCAGATGCGGCCGTCGAACATGGCCTGCCGCCCGATGGTGCAGATGCTCGAAGCGACTTTGGCAATCGGTTTG
>JBGTDH010000002.1:0-2400 GCA_041748435.1 Pirellulales bacterium | reverse complement strand
CGCGCCGAGAATCACCTGGAGGAAATCGCGGTCTACATCGCAGCCCAAGGGCGACCGCTTACTGCCGCAAAGGTCGTGCGGGAGATCCACGAGAAGGCCCTACTCTGGGCCAGCAGTCCGCTGTTCGGAGAGCTTCGCGTCGACTTAGGGGCAGAGTACCGTACGTTTCTTCATAAGCGCTGGGTGGTTGTTTACCTTGCCATCGACGACGGAATAGTCGTCGAAGCTATCTTGGACGCGGCCAGGGACTATCCCAACCTCTTTCATCGCGGTGAGTGACCAGGCGGATCGCCGTGCGGTGCCAAGACCTGCTAGAAGATCGTGTCCTCGCCACGGGTAGCCAGCCTCTACGAACGGCTGGCGTAGAATGGACGGGCGTGCTCATGGCATTGTCGGCCATAAGAACAGATAGGCCGCGACGGTCAGCAACACCGCGATCGCCGTCCATCGCACGCTTTGCGGCCAGTGGATTGTGGGAGGGTTCGCTGCGACTGTGGCGCCCCAACCCCAGCGGATGCCCAGGCCGAGGATCACCGCGGAAAGCAGGAACAGACCGTTGCAAGCCTGGTAGCCAAACTCGAATCGCCACAACAGCCAGGTCGCCGCGCCCACCGTGTGCCCCATGGTCACCGCGATGCACAGGATGAGCGCCAGCGTATCAGGCAACAGCAGGATCAGGCCGATGAACACAGCGCACCACGCCAGCAGACCGATTGCGAAGGCTGCGGGATGGATCTGCAGCAAATGATGAAAGGTAGGCGACGTTTCATTGACCTGCGCGTGCGCGCCGCCCCAATATTCAGGCGATTGTCCCGCCAACGTGAGCGCTCCATCGAGCAGGCAGAATAGCAGCGGCGGCAGACACAGGCCGCGCAGCCGATGGGCCAAGGGGCTTTCGCACATAATGAATACCCAGATCGTGGCACGTTGCAGTCAAAACACCGCGGGATGGCAGGGAGGAGTGCAAATCCGGGTGGGGATTGGACGCTGAAGCTACCAGAAATCTTGCTCCGCGGACATCACCACTTCCCACGCTTCCCACGGGCGCGTTCCTTTGCCGGAAGGATCTCCAGGCACGTGGTCCACCAGCCGGTGCGAATCGTCTCTTGAAACTCGGGGGGCAAGCCTTCGGCGGCCATCGCGCGCGCCAGCTGCGAGTGGTCGTAGACGATCGGCACGAACTCCACTTCGATGCCTGCTGCGCTGATCTCGAGCAGCGTGTACCAGACATTGGTGCGGCCGTCGTTCTCCGGCCGGCCCAACACGCCGACGTTTACAAACCGGCGATCTTCCGATAACCGCCGCTGCCAGTGAATACCCGTGTGCGTCCCGAGGATGCAATCGGCTTCGTACTGCCGCGCCAGATGTTCCAGGAAATGCGTGGACGTGGTCGATTCCCACAGGAACTCGTTCGTTCTGCGCGGACTCCCGTGACAGAGCAACAGCCGCCGTCCCTGGATCTCCAAGCGAATCTCGGCCGGCAGCTCGCGCAGCCAGGCACGGTTCACTGCTGACGTATTCGCCAGCGTGTAGTCGTAGCTGATGCGGGCGAAGTGATTGTCCCGCGGATCGGTGTACCCGCACTGGCAATCGGCCAACTCGTGCCCTACCGAGTGATCGTAATTGCCCTGAACGCACTGCACGCCATACCCATGCAACAGCGGAAACACCCGATCCGGCCACGGCCCGAAGGCCCCCAGATCACCCAGGCAATAAATGGCGTCCACGCCCCGCCGCCGAGCATCTGCCAGCGCGGCCTGGAGCGCCAGGTAGTTGCTGTAGATGCCGCCGAAGATCGCGAGTCGCAGTGGCATGCATGCCTCATCAGGGGGTCGTCACAACACCGTCGACCCAATACCGCGGCCAACGGAGGGGTTTGAGCAGATCGCGCCGTACTGATAACAGGTGAAGCAGGCGCCGTGGGAGAGGGCGTACGGCTGTTGCGATTCGGCCAGCGTGCTGCCCAGGCGGGCGTCAGGGGCGTCCAGCAGGATCGGACAGACCCACACGCCGCGGCTGGTGACCACCCGACTGTGCTGGCAGATCAGTTGCGAGCGATCGTAACCGACGAGCAGCTCCGGAGTCACGCGGGCCATTGGATCGTATCCGCCGCTGCGCAGGACCTCCGCCCCGAGCTTGAGTGTCGGCAGAACCTTCACCCGCGGATGCGTATAGCCCCAGGACCGCAACAGCGACAGAAACGCATCGACGACGTGCGGCTCTTGCTCCTCCGGCCACGTGCGGGCCACGGTGATGATCGGCAGAAACCCGTGCTCGACCAGCTTCGCCACGCCCTGCATGGCCCGCGCAAACGTCCCTTCGCCGCGGATGGGATCGTTCATCTCCGCTGAGAAGCCGTCGATCGAGACGCGAAACTCCAGGCTGTAGAGGCTCTCTTCC
>JBGTDH010000001.1:0-1754 GCA_041748435.1 Pirellulales bacterium | reverse complement strand
TGCTGGAGATCGAAGGATGCCAGCAGGCCGCGTTGCTAAAACGCCCCACACTTCAGAAGCCCCGGTAGAAATGAACATGCGACTGCATCGCACGTGTCTGTTGATGGTGGCTTGTCTGCCGTGGGGCCTCGCGCAGGGCGTGGAGATCATCGCGCACCGGGGCGCCTCGCACGATGCTCCGGAGAATACGCTGGCCGCCTTCCAATTGGCGTGGGAGCAGGGCGCCGATGCCAACGAGCTCGATTTGCATCAAACGCGCGACGGTCTGATCGCCGTGATTCACGATGCGACGACGAAGCGCACGACCGGAGTCGATCAGGAGGTTGTCGAGCAAACGCTGGCGGAGTTGAGGCAGCAGGACGCCGGAGCGTGGAAAGGACGCCCATGGACGGGGGAGAAGATTCCCACATTGGCCGAGGCGCTGGCCACGATGCCCGCGGGAAAGCGGACGTTGATCGAGATCAAATGCGGGGCGGAGGTCCTGCCGGAGCTGGAGCGCGTGCTGGCGGCTTCGGGCAAGCAGCCGTCGCAGTTGACGATCATCGGTTTCAGCTATGAGACCATGGCCGCGGCCAAGCAGCGATTCCCGAGCCATGCGGTGTATTGGGTCGTCGATTACAAAGCCAAGAGCAAAGGCGGGAAGCTGCCGGAGCTGTCCGATCTGATCGAGAAAGCCGCGGCGGCGGGGCTGGATGGCTTGGATCTCAACTGGAAGTTTCCGCTCAATGCCGCGGCCGTGAAGGAAATCAAGCGGCATAAGCTGCGTGTGTTTGCGTGGACCGTCGATGATGCCGAAGTGGCCCAGCGGTTGATGACGGCGGGCGTCGATGGCATCACCACCAATCGTCCGCAGTGGCTGCGTGAGCAGCTAACACCGGATGGCAGAGCGGCCGCCATCCAAGCAGCCGGCGCCCATTCCGATGCGCACTGGGGCACGGCGCTGAAGATCTGGGAATGGGCCGAGCCCGGCTATCAGGAAAAGAAATCTTCCGCCGAGTTATCGACGATTGCCGAGGAAGCCGGTCTGAAAGTGAAACGCGGCGTGGCGGCGATTCCCACGGCGTTTACGGCGGAGTTCGGCCGCGGTAAGCCGGTGATTGGCATTCTGGGCGAGTTCGACTCTTTGCCCGAGCTCTCGCAACAGGCCGTGCCATACCGGCTGCCGCGCGATGATGGCAACGGCAACGGGCACGGCTGCGGGCATCATGTGTTTGGCGTGGCTTCCTTGACGGCCACCATGGCCATCGCCGAGCGCATTCAAGCCGGAGACCTCCCAGGCACGGTGCGGTTCTACATGTGTCCGGCGGAAGAAGGCGGCTCGGCGAAGACGTTCATGGCGCGCGCGGGGCTGTTCGACGATTGCGACGCCGTGCTGCACTGGCATCCCGGCAGCCGCAACACGGCGGGGGACTCTTCGTGTCTGGCTCGCATCGCGGCCAAGTTTCGCTTTCACGGCGCTGCGGCCCACGCGTCGGGTTCGCCGGAGAAGGGACGCTCTGCACTGGACGCGTTATTGCTGACGATCCATGCCGTGGAGCTGCTGCGCGAGCACACGCCGGAAGGGACGCGCCTGCATCACATCATCACCAGCGGCGGCGGAGCGCCGAACGTGGTGCCAGAGTTTGCCGAGGGGTTCTTCTACGCGCGGCATCCCAAAGCAGAAACCGTACAGAAGATCTATCCGCGGATTCTCAAGTGTGCGCAGGCCGGGGCGCTGGCGACGGAGACGAAGCTGGAGGTGGCGTATCTAGGAG